>JAGWBO010000007.1 GCA_021295855.1 Pseudomonadales bacterium
CGCGATCGAACTGTAATTCAAGAGTTCGCCGTGGCTGTACGCTAATGCACTAAGGAATCGAGAGAAAGCAGCGACTTCTCTTACATAGGCTTCGTTATAGATTTCTGTCTCAAGATAGTTGCTCAGGTAATTGTCGAGGTTCCGTGGATTACGTTCGATATAAAACCGGGGAAGAAGGCCGTGATTAATCGCGCGATGTAAATCAAAATCGTGTATTTCGGTCATTGAGAGCGGAAACATTTCGAATCTCCACGCGCGTCCACCTAGGAGGTTTACGCCTGGCCGTTTGAGCTTTCTGGCGCTTGACCCGCAGAGAATGAACGAGAACCCCTCGGATTCCGTCAATCTGTGTACTTCGTTCAATAGGCTCGGTACGTTTTGAATCTCATCGATGATGACGGGAGACTTAAGCTTCTCGTTTGGAAGTGCTGCGAGAAGCTCTCCTAGCACTCTAGGACGAACCGAGAATCGATTAACCTCATCGAAATCCAACAAGTCGAAATACGCGGAGTTTTCGAAGTTGGACCTCAAGTAGCTCGTTTTACCAGATTGACGAGGTCCCCAAAGAAACGCTGATCGTCGTTTCGGTAGCTCAATCTTCATCAACCTATCGTAACGATTCGGCACTTAACTTCCAATTAGTTATACTATTTAGAAGTATACTTCCAATTAGTATGATTCGATGGAACTAGTCAATGCGGTGGATTTGGCAATACGTGCCCCTCGTGCGACTCGTTCTGACCGGTACAATACTTCTAACGTAAGAGAGTCGCCCATGCTGTTTGCGAAGAAAGAGCAAGAACTGTTCGATCAGCTAACGCCTGAACAACAGGCAACCGTACGAAAGTTCAAAAGAGTGCTCGAGAAACCTTGGTTCAATCTCATCGCAGGAGCTATTTGTGGCGCGATCGGTATGTACGTTGGTCTGTGGTTGACAGAGACACTTATTAACTAATTACGTTTCAATTTGCCAAATCTCTACGTTAATCTAAGCCAGGTTGCTCAACGAGCAGGACGATTAACAGGATCAGCCACCCACACTATGTTGCGGTAAGACTGTCGCGTATTGGTCTGCTCGATTCTTAAGAGTAATCCACATGTCTCATGCGATCGCTTCCTGCTAGTCGCCTCGCTACTCAGACAACTCGCACGATACCGAAGCTCGGCAAGTTCGTCGAGGCGTGATTCGTGATCGGCGTCGCGGTTCTTGAGGTCGTGATCGTGGATAGAAACTAGACCGTGTGGGCCGTTTTCTTCTTGGTTTGGCATTCTTCCCTACGTGTTTGTTACGGAAATTAATCAGCTCTGAGCACCGGTGTTTGAGCGCCGATGCTCGCCTTCACTTCGATGAACCTAGTGGCTCTTTAGCACTACGTTAAGCTCCCGCCACTTTACTACGTAGTTTCCCTAATAAAACGCAGGCGCTGACTCTATATGTGAGGCATACTAAGCTAACGAGCTAATCGATGAGCCCTATCGTACGCTGATTCACACAAGGGGAACATTACACCGTGAATAGTTCTTCGTCATCGACGCGAATGCACTTTGTCTCGCGCAATCACGATTAACGGAATGCGAAATCGCCAAATCTGAACGTACTGAGCTGAAAACGTCTCTTCAGAATAGCGTGAATGCTGTGTTTACTCGGAGTCCGTTTCTTTCGCGGACGCTTGCAGCTTTAGCGATGCGGAGTTGATACACCACCGTTGACCCGTCGGCATCGGTCCATCAGGGAAGACATGGCCAAGATGTGCGTCACAGTTTGAACACATCGCTTCAGTCCGAACCATGAAAAGGCTTCGGTCAACCTTGGTTTCAACGTTTTCGTAATCGACTGGCTCGTAAAAGCTCGGCCAACCAGATCCGGAATCGTACTTCGTATCTGACGAAAACAGCGGTTCACCGCAACAACGACACACATAGGTGCCTGTTGTTTTGGTGTTCGTATATTCCCCTGTAAACGGCGCTTCAGTCGCCGCTTCACGCGTGATCTGATATTCGTAATCGGATAACTCCTGACGCCACTCTTCGTTAGATTTCTTTACCTTAGGCTTCTTAATATCCTGCATTGCTAAAATTTTCGTGGCGCAAACTAGTCAAATTTTACGAAGGACAATATGGCGAACAGGCGGTGAAACCGAACGCTCGACCAGAACTGGTCGTGTCAAAAGACCCTGTACGCCATTACAGTAAGTCCACCAAATTAGCCGACGTTTGCTACGACATCCGCGGTCCAGTTATGGATGAAGCAAAGCGGATCGAAGACGCCGGCACGACCATCTTAAAACTGAATATCGGCAACCCAGCACCTTTTGGATTTCTTACACCCGAAGGAGTTGCGCGAGCCGTCGCGCAGAATCTAGGTGCATCGCAAGGCTACGCGGACGCTAAAGGCATCACTTCAGCTCGAGCGGCCATTGAGCAAGAAGCGACCCGGATCGGTATCCCGGATGTCAATATGGAAGACATCTACCTTGGGAACGGCGTCAGTGAGCTCATCGTCATGTCAATGCAGGGACTGCTCAACACTGGCGACGAAGTACTTATACCCACACCGGACTACCCGCTCTGGTCAGCAGCTGTTAGGTTAGCGGGCGGTGTTCCGGTTCACTACCGATGCGATGAACAAGCAGATTGGCAACCGGATATGGCGGATATCCGCAGCAAGACGACAAACCGAACTGTCGCGATCGTCGTGATCAATCCAAACAACCCCACCGGCGCGGTGTATAGTCGACCACTCCTCGAAGACATGCTGGGCTGGGCTAGAAAAAATGCACTGATTGTCCTGGCGGACGAGATTTACTCCAAAATCACGTACGAAGACGCTGAGTACATCCCATGCGGATCGATCGACGAGGACGTCCTGGTACTTACCTTTGATGGACTATCCAAAACCTATCGAGCCGCTGGTTTCCGATCGGGTTGGATGATCATTTCCGGTCCAAAACACCTTGCACGGGACTACATTGAAGGAATCAACGTACTCGCGGCTATGCGTCTCTGTGCGAACGTGCCATCTCAGCACGGCATTGAGTCTGCGTTGAGTGGATACCAATCAATTCTTGCATTGACTCAACCAGGCGGCGACCTATTCGAACAACGTAATCGTGCCTGGGAAGGACTGACCGCGATCGAAGGCGTAAGTTGTGTTAAGCCCAAGGGGGCGCTTTACCTGTTCCCGAAGATCGATATTAAGAAGTTCAATATTCTGGACGATGAGCAGTTTGTCTTCGACTTGCTCCACGAACGGCACATTCTGATAGTCCAAGGAACAGCCTTCAACTATCCCGAACCTGATCACTTCCGAATCGTTTTCTTGCCGCCGCGCGACGAACTTACTTACGCGATTTCCGAAGTTGGTGATTTCCTAAAGACGTATCAGCAACACCCATCATGAAGACTCGAGAGCCGATGGTGATCCATTACGTTCGAGACATGGATCGAGCGACCCGTTTTTACCGGGAAGTATTTGAAGCACCAGTTTTGTTCTCGTCTCCCGGATGGACAGAGCTGGATTTCGGGAGTATCAAACTAGCACTCCATATCCTCGGTCACGATATGGGCGAAAACCCGATCCCGCACGCCGGACTCAATTTCATGGTCGACGACATCGAAGAGATGCAGGCGAGAATTGAGTCTTTTGGAGGCGAACTATCGGAGTTACGTGAACCGGACGACTTCGTACCAGTTCGCGTCGCGTCAGTGCGGGACTCCGAAGGCAACGGGTTTGAATTGCGCCAAGAACCGTAACGTCTTTACTCTAGCACATAACAGCGTTTCTAATTGTGCTAGAAACCGGACAGTGCATCGAACGACTCGTCACTCGCGCCGCGATTCATACATTGCCTTGCATTTAGGTATATAAACAGGTTCTACGCTATATCACGTTATGGATCGACGATCGGATCAATCCAGACGACCTCGCCATTCCGCCAAATCGCAATCTTGTCTCCTCGTGCGGCCGCGCGTCGATGGGCGCTTCTCGCCGCCCGACGCATGGCGGCTAAAGCTCCTTCTTGCTTCACCCTATGAGAAGCGAGTTTTTCCGCATCGGGTTTGTTGGGCTTCACGGCCGAACTCCGCTCGCTACGATAACAGGTAAGGTGCCCGAATTATCGTATACAGTCCATGAGTCAGCCAAGTCTCGAAAAATCTTCTCGAAATTTCGCCATCCTTTCTCGTAGCGTCTGCGCACAACGGCATCAGGCATGTCGTGTCCACCGGATCGCACTCGATCCGCTACGCGACTAATCGCTAGATTCGCAGATCTCAAGTAGATAAAGTGGATTTCAACACGATAACCCTTTTCCTTCCATAGTGGGATCCAGTGACTGTAGAGCTGACCACTGAGTGTGGTTTCAATGGCAAAACTCTCCCTCTTCTCTGTCAGCTCTTTAATCGTCTCAAGCATTAAGCGACCCGCTCGAAATTCACTCGCCGATGGATTGAATGGGTTCAAACCACTCGCGATTAAGTCCGCATTGACAAATATTGGACAGTCGGCTTCCGCTTGCAGATATTAGGTCGCGAAAGTCGTCTTTCCGCCCCCTTAGCGCTATTTAAGATCAGGACTCTTGGAATGTCGTCCATGAGATTAACTCGAAATTACTCGACACACACATAAGGCTAGTTGAAGCAGATGCAGAGATTGAACATTGACATGAATCGAATTGCGAGATTCTGGCAATACCGCTTAGATCACGAGACACAATGTCAAATAACCACTCAGATTCGAGTATCCATGCCCTCAAGAAAAGCCTGAGTCCATTTTTAAAAAATCACAAACCGAGTCAATTCAGAGCAACCTTTACAAGATCCGCGAACAGGTTTACCGCAATACGATTACCATACACCCCAAGTTACTCATTGATCAGAAAACATGAATCCATTCCTAGAAAAACGCGAACTCGGTAACACGGGACTCACGACGAGTCGATTAGGTATTGGGTCAACGTTCAATGCGCCGACCTCCGCGATTGAAGCAGCCGTGGATTGGGGCGTAAATTACCTCTACTGGGGAACGGTTCGTCAACCGGATTTCGCCCAAGCGATGCGAAACTTGGAAAAGAAGAACCGCGACGACCTCATCTTCACGATTCAATCCTACTCCAGAGACGCGACGACGGTCGAAGGCGAAGTCGAAGAAGCCTTGAAGAGCTGCGGCGTCGGTCGGTTCGATTTCTTGCTTCTCGGCTCTCGTGACGAGAAACCAGGGGACGAATTTATTGAAGTATTTGAGACACTGAAAGCACGCGATTTGGTGCGCTATCTATCGATCAGTAGTCACAATCGTCCGTTTCTGCCTGAATTGCTTGAGGATTACGCAAACGGCACTTGCCCCTACGAGTTGCTGATGTTTCGTTATAACGCCGTGCACCGAGGCGCCGAACGAGATATATTCCCTTATGTCAGCGATCGCCCGAAACCATTTATGGCGACCTATACCTCCACACGTTGGGGTCATTTACTGGACCCGACCAAGATGCCGGAAGGCGAGGCACCGGTGAGTGCACGAGACTGCTATCGATACTCGCTCTCACCAGATGCAGTTGACATGGTGATCTGCGGACCAGGCAGCGCAGCTCAAATGGAAGAAGCCATTTCAGCTTTAGAAAAAGGACCTCTTGAGTCGGATGAGCGGGAACGGATTGAGCGCATCGGCGAACACCTGTATCGGCAATACGCGCCTGCCTTTCCGGACAAAGGAGACGCCGAGGACATGGCCGCGGGCGTCGCCGCGCGCTGATCGCTTGCTGAAGACGATTCTTCAGCAAACCATCTCGACGACACGTTCCGCAATCGCCAACGAAGCGGTCAATCCCGGCGACTCAATTCCTAATAGCTCGACGTAACCTTCAACACCGGTTTCGTCCGGGCCATTGACGACGAAATCGGAAGCTGGTTCACCTTGTGGCGCAAGTTTCGGTCGAATCCCAGTATATCCAGGTTGTAGTTTCGATTCGTCAAGATCGGGGTAATAAGCGTGAATTGCTGCAACGAATTGCGCTCTTCGCGACTCGTCGAACGTATAGTCGTGGCCACACTGCCACACCACATCGGGACCAAACCGTGCTTGGTGCGCCATATCCAAGGTCACATGTACACCTAGACCACCTTCGTCGGCGATCGGATAGACCAAATGGTTGAACGGCGATTTCCCCGAAAGTGTGTAGTAATGACCTTTCGCGTAGTACGTACGAAAATCTCGACCAACACGTCTACCTAGTGCCGGTGCGTCAAGCCCTGCGGCATTTATCACAACGCGTGGGGCCAAGCTCAATTCCGAAGTGGTGACTCTCAACCCGCTTTCGACACGTAAGTCCCTGACCTCAGAAAGGAAAGCGACCATGCCGCCGTGCGCTTCGAGTTCCCCTTCCAAGGACAACATAAATGCGTGACTATCTATGATCCCAGTGGTCGGCGACCAGATACCGCCAATACAAGAAACTGTAGGTTCTTTGGCTTCAATTTCCTGCTGCGTCAACCACGGAAGTTCGCCCACACCATTTACCAGTGCCTGTTGCTGATACGCCTTAAGAACCGGAAAGTGATCCTGGGATGTCGCAACTATTAGCTTCCCGATGTGTTCGTGCGGAACGTGGTGGGATTTGCAGTGCTCGTAGAGTAAGTGCTTGCCTCGAACGCAAAGCTCTGCCTTCAGGGATCCCGCTGGATAATAGATTCCTGCATGAATTACCTCCGAATTACGGCTCGACGTCTCCGTACCAATCGCGTCCTGTTTCTCTAGGATCAGGACTTCCCGACCTTCCCGCGCTAAGGCTTGACCCACCGCCAACCCAATGACACCGCCACCTACGACGACGATATCAAAGTCTTCGGCAGACGATCGGTCAGTCGTCATGAAATTCGAGCGTCTGCAGACGCTCTCTTTCAAATGAAGTCATAAACGGGGACGCAAGAAGATGTCCGACATATTCGCGAGTAGGTCGAAGTCTGTCATCGATAGCGTGCGGTTTCGCAATGTACGTCCACGCGGATACGACTGTTGTCTCGCCGTCATGCGCAGATTCCTGGCTCACATGGACGAAAACTGCTTCGCGCGCATAGTCCTCGGGTGAATTTTCGAACACGTCCATGGATTTGATGTCTTGCGAGCTACTCAACCGATATAGGACTCCCGATACCGTACCGCCAAACACCGGCACGATATTCGCACTCGCAGCACCTTTTCGATAGCGTGAAATCTTGTTGAAACGTAAGTCGAAATTGTGAAGTACACCGGGGATCGGATTGCCTGTCGTATCGAGTTTTCTCTCAGCGACCCGGTCTGGGTTCATATTGCTACCGTACGCGAAGTAATACAACGGTGAAAGTCGTTGGTTCATCCCTTGCGAATCGTGAACTCAAACACACCGTCAATCTCGGTTGCCTTCACCAGTTCGTGACCCATGAATCGACAGAAATTCGTGAAGTCACGATGCGTCGATGGATCTGTAGCCTGTATAAAGAGTTCCTCACCAGATGCCATCTCACGAACTCTATTACGCACGATAATAAGTGGTTCTGGACACCACAAACCGCGCGTATCAACTGTTAATTCGGTTGGTTTCACAATATTGCGCAGCAATCTGACATAGAGCTATCGATTTCAATCAGTAACATAGTTAGTGACAACATTAATTCTGAATTAAAATCGCATATTTACGACAGCTGCGTAGATGTCACGCAAGCAACTTGCCAAACAGCCGAAAAGCGAGCAGACAACGCGCGACGAATCTTCATTTGCGGATTGAAACGACCAAGAGTGACAAGCGTGACACTTAGTTCGCTTCAAAGGATTTTAGCAATCATCGCCTTTTTGGTATTGACGCTATCGGGTTTCTCACTCGCTGCGGAAACCTCGCTTTCTGCATCAACAAGCTCGGAATCGCTCGAGTCCATGATTGCCACGGGTGAACCTGAAGAGGCACTCGTGTTGATTGAACAACAAATCACCGACGTCATCGCTACCGACGGTCGCAATAGCGAACTCCTGATCGAACCGCTCGTGTTGAAGGGCGACGCTCTGCGCACGCTTAAGTTCTATTCAGCCGCACTCGAGGCGTACGACGACGCGCGAGCCATTCAACGTCGCCATTTCGGGCTTCATGACTTGAATCAGGTCGACGTCCTTTACAGGGAGGCTGAAACCTACTACGAACAGGAACAGTTCGTGACGGCAAACGATCGGCATGAGTACGCCTTTTCAATTTATATCAGGAAATACGGTACCGACTCACCCGAGATCCTGCCTGGTCTCTTCAGGCTTGCTGATTGGTACATGGATACCGACAACATCTTCACTGCACGCGGGCTCTATCAAAAGGCACTCAGTGACTTTACGCCCGAGGGTGATGTTCAAACTAAGACCCGGATTCGTGCGCTTAGCGGATTAGCGCAAACCTATCAACAAGAACGATTTCGACCAGCTGACTATTCCGCTCAAACGGACAAATTCACACCTCGCCCATATGGATCAATCAACCATCCAGAGCATTACTTCGCTGAATTGAATGATTTCTCGAAAGGCGAAGAAGCGCTACTAGAACTCGTGCGGATCAATTTAGAGAGGGAAGATGAAACAAGTCCCGTATTAGCAGAGGCGAAACTAAGACTCGCGGACTGGTACCTCTTATTCGAGAAATACGAGAAGGCCGCCGTCGTATATCAGGATATTTGGGAGACCTTAGATGGCTCCCCACAATTCGCGTTCGTTGAGGAACACATGACGACGCCAAAGGTCCTATACAAGCCGCTGCCAGACGACCCGGAACGACCAAAGCGCGAGACGACGATCCCTGTAGTCGAACTCGAAGGTCGTATTGAAATCGCACTGACCGTCACAGAGCGCGGAAAAACCAAGAAGATCAAGCAAGTCTCTTCACACCCTGGTCAAATGTTGGCTAGAGCGACACGCAATACTGCCGCAAATTCGATCTATCGACCTGCATTCGTTGATGGAATCGCCACGACCACCGAAAATGTACAGTTCCTGCACACGTTTCCCTACTATACATCGGCGCGAAGCTCAAACTCCGGTACGACGCAAAACAACACGTCATATCGTAGCACCAGGTAACAAAAATTCGGGTAACTTTCCGACACTTCGGGTTGTCTACTCATATACCATTAGCTAACTGTGCAGACTCGTTGCAATGCGTGGGAAATAAGCGTCATGAACCTCGTAGTTACGTCCATACTTAGACGTCGTCGCCAAATAGTCCGTTTTGCGCTTCATATGGTCGGAGTAACGACCTGTGCAGCCGTGCTGACTGCTTGTATGGGGATCGCGCCAAGCTCACACCCGAGACCGCCGACGCGAACACCGGATGTATTTCCACAACCACCGACAGCATTGCCTCAACCAAGCAGATCACCCAGCACACCAAGTCGATCCAGTCAACAATTACCTGGTCAATCTGGTAACCCTTCGTCGAATCCAAGCGCTTTGCCCTCTCCTTCCGGGAGCAGTTTGCCACAACTGCCTTCGATACCGAGTCCCGGCTCACCGTCTATGCCGACTGCGCTGCCTTCACAGTCAGGCAGCAACACGCCTTCATTGCCGTCACCTGCGTCATCTGGCAGTTCCCAACAACAGAGCAGTGGTGCAGACCTACCAAGCATTCCCGGTCTACCCCAGCGATCAGATCGAGAGCGATCGCAAGGCTCACAAGCAGATTCCGGCCGTGGCGAACAGAGCCAAGGTGCGCAAGACGGTGAACTGGGACAACTTCCCTCAGGCGGACCACTTCAAACCGCAGACGATGGTGATCAAAACAGCAGGGAGAATCAAACCGGTGAAGGTGGGGTAGCCGAACAAAATAGCGGTGACGAGAGTAAATCCGCGTCATCTGTTGGCGTCGAAACTGGCACAGATGTGGCGGGTCTTCCAAGTTCGGGTGCAGGCGAAGAGCCAGAAGGTGGTCAGGAGATTGAGATCGACGGTGACGACCCCGGTGCGGGTGTTCTTGGAACCCCTGACGCCGAAGAGAACGGTGGCTGGGTAGTCAGCAACGAATTGCCAGAAACCGAAAAAGTTAGACAAGGCGTCCCTGAGCCAAGCGACGAGGGAGGCGCGGAAGAGGACGCAAAATCCGAAGCCGATAAAGCGCTTGAAGAGACACTAGCGGACATCGACGGCAGCATCATGTCTGACCGCGAAGAACATGCGGAGAAAATCAATGAACAGGCCGGTGGTGAAGCGCTTCCCGGCGATGCGGTGTTAGCGGACGCAGATCAAGGCGATCCTGGTGGTCAGCAACGTAGCGCTGCCGGTGGTACGTCCCGCGAGCACATACCTAATGTCAACCACCCTGATCGCAGAAGTCAACCGCCTGATCCAGATCGAGCTGGAATTCGCATCGGTGAAGCAGACATGCCGGACGCGAAGGACGACGATGTCGTGGCGCGGCAACTTCGTGAAGCCGCGCTAGCGGAGAAAGACCCAGAGTTGCGTGCTGCACTATGGGACGAGCTAAGACGCTACCTGGAAAAGCGTAAGTGAGATCGTTACGACTACTCGTTGCCGTTTCGCTTGGTGTACTGCTCTGTGCGTGCACTCTCAAGCCCACTTTACGCTATGTGGACCTGGCACCACCGCTTACGGCGACAACGTCAATTCCTGAGCATCTGCTTCTAAACATTGGCGTCAAAGTACTAGACGCCAACATCCCGAAGTCATACGACGAACGCACGGCGCTAAACATCACGGACGAGATCAGGCGAGCCGAAGCAAATTACATCGCACATTTCGCGAAGGAACTGCTGCAATCGACTGGTAATTGGGGTGCCGTTCGCGTACTCCCGCGTGACTCATATGCAGTCGACGTGACGATTTCTGGCACCATCATGCACTCTGACGGCGAACGCCTTATCGTGAACGTCACAGTACAGGATGCTCGGGGTATTGTTTGGTTTGAGGACGAATACGAAACACTAGCCAGCAAATTCGCTTACGAGCCGCAGATTCCTGCAAACGTTGATCCATTTCAATCGATGTATAAGTCGGTTGCGGATCGGATGTACAAGTTCCATGCTCAGTTGACCACTGAAGAAATCAAGGAAATCCGAACGACTGCGGAATTGTTGTTCGCGCAGGAGTTCTCACCCGATGCGTTTAGTAACCATTTGGCGGTGGAACAGGACGATGTCGTACGAATTTCTCGTATGCCATCAGAAGAAGATCCGATGTTGCGACGCGTGCGACAGATTCGAGAACGGGAATACCTGTTCATTGACACGCTAGACGAGTATTACGGCGACTTCTCATCGCGCATGTATCCGTCCTATCAAAAGTGGCGCGAAGGATCCTATGAGGACGCGATTGCCTATCGCGAGGAACGAAACAAAGCGCGCGCAAAGTTACTTGCTGGCGGATTAATGATTGCCAGTGGCGCTGCGATGCAACGCAGTTCCGCCAGAGCAACGGAATACGCTGGATACGCGGGTGTCATAGGTGGCGCCGGCGAGGTACTCGGTGGGATTCAGGCCCGAGCCAACCTCACGCTGCACGGCGCGGCCTTGCGTGAACTCGGGGTTTCCGCTGCGGCAGACATTTCGCCGCATACGCTCGAATTAGAGGACGCTACGATCTCATTGATGGGCAGTGTTGACGAACAATATACGGAACTTAAGCGCATTCTGCGGCGTCTATTCTTTGAGGACTATCAATTGCCAATCCCCGATGACGTGGCAGATACTCCGATTGACGAAGGTCTATCCGTAGAAATTCTGAAGATACCGGATCCGCGTGACTGATCCAATAAAGATCAAATCGATTGCGCCGTCGTTCGCGCAAACCGAACCCGCACCAGAACCACAAAAGAAGCGTTCGATCCCATGGCCGCTCATACTTGTGTTGGTTGTGGTTGTCGGCGCATTCTTAGCGATTCAGTTCATTCCTACTCAGATTACGTACGAGAGTTCAGTCACTAAACGGTCGGTCAACGTCACCGATCGTTCAAATGCCCCAACTGAGTCGGATATTGACGAAGTATTACCGTTCCGTGACACTGAACTGCTGCGTGCTCAGGAGAGTGCGAAGGCTATCTTGGCCGAGTTTGCCGAGTTACAGGACCAGGTCGAAGATGAGCAACTTGGTCTCAGCGACTATCAGGATGTGTACGACGCGATCATTGATGCCGCGAATCAAGCGGATGCCTCATTCGCACGTCGTGAATACGAAGTAGCTATCGAGCAATACCGCGACGCCACTGCGCGTTTACGTGAGTACGTCTATACGCAGGAGACGAAGTTCGAGCAGGCTTTCGAGACAGGTTACGCAGCAATCATCAGTCGAGAGCTTAATACGGCGCAAGCTGAATTAGGACGTGCGAAAGAGATCAAACCCAACGACGAATCGTTGTCACACGTGCTTAATCGACTTGAAAAGTTGCCACAAGTCAACTCTCTAATTCGTGAATCACGACGTGCGCTGTTACGAAAGGAATACGATCGAGCTGAATTACTTTTAATTGAGGCTCGAGAGGTTGATCCCGAAACGCAGAATATCGATCAACAGTTGCTTGAAATCCAGCAGATTCAGCTGGAAGAGGGGTACAAGCTCGTTCTCACGGAAGCGTACTCTGCCCTCAATCAAGACGATTTAGACACTGCTCGCCGTGGCTTCGAGCGCGCATTGCGCATGCGCCCAAACGATCCCGGCGCCATCACCGGTCTTAATGAAGTGCTGAATCGAGTTGGCAACAGTACGATCGGCGAAATGAAGGCAACTGCGGAACGTTACGAACGTGACGGTGATCTTAGATCTGCCATGCAGGTGTACGCCGAAGTCCTAGAGCTCGACAACAATCTTCAATTCGCTCTTGATGGACACGCGCGAACACAAGAAACGATCAGGATTACTGCGGCGATGGAACGCATCTTGGCTGATCCTGACATGTTGTCCTCAAATGACGAGTTTGTCGCTGCTCAGTCCATATTAAAAGAAGCGCAGGAGCATGCGTCGATTCAATCGACGAATCCCGCTAAAGTGAGCAAACTTGCGACCTTATTAGAAACGGCTAGTAAACCGTTACCGATCGTTCTGGTGTCTGACAGTGAGATGGAAGTACGCCTCGCAACGGTTGGCCAACTAGAACCATTTGATCGCAAAGTCCTGTCACTACGACCGGGTCGGTATTTGCTAACCGGTAGCGCAAATGGCTGCCGTGATGTGCGCAAGACGATCGTGGTAACCGAGGGGATGGATCCGATTGCTATCGTGTGCGTCGAGCCCATATAAGTGGCGAACGATAACGCCACGGATGGCCTCAAACCTACAAGGTTTAAACCGACTCAACAAACCCAACGGCTGAAGTTAAATCTGCCGTCATGGTGGCAGTGGGTGTTAATCGCAGTTGCACTCTGCGTGCTCATCGTCGGCTGGTTTCTAATAACAGCAAATGCGGTACGTTTTACCACCAACGCCGAAGAATCCAACATAGAGATCAGCGGCGGTATCGTAATCCCATCAGGACCGTCCTACCTGATCCGACCGGGTCAGATTCAAGTACACGCGAATGCGAAAGGCTACGAAGCACTGCGTAAATCGCTCACAGTCACGTCGCAATCCGATCAACTCTTCGAACTGGAACTCACGCCTCTCCCGGGCTCGGTAACAATCAGCGGCTCACCGGATGGTGCACAGATTGAGCGCCGTGGTCAAAGTCTTGGATCTGCCCCGCTGACGGTCAATCTTCCTGCTGGCGAACTTCAATTAGAGATTCGCGCCGATCGCTATCAGCCTACCGAAATTGTTGCGTCTGTCGTCGGTCGTGGCGTTGAGCAAACTCTCACGTACGAGTTGAGACCCAACTGGGCCGACGTCACTATACCGACGACCCCAGTGGGTGCACAGGTATCCATCGACGATGTCGAGACTGAGTTTGTGACGCCAGGACCATTTCAAGTGATGGCGGGTGAA
Organism: Pseudomonadales bacterium; assembly: GCA_021295855.1. GTDB lineage: Bacteria > Pseudomonadota > Gammaproteobacteria > Pseudomonadales > Azotimanducaceae > Bin55. The sequence continues at coordinate 13,928 of JAGWBO010000007.1, forward strand.
CGAAAACTCTCGGTGAAAGCGCCAGGATATGAGCGTTGGACTGACATCCTCTACGTCGAACCCGAAAAAACAATCGATGTTCCTCCAGTTGCGCTAACACTGATCGGCGGCACGCTCTATGTAGAAAGCACCCCATCCTCGGCAAGCGTGACGATCGACGGTAAATTCATCGGTACCACGCCGCTTGATGTAGACCTTCGTCCCAATCGCAACCACAGAATCGAAACATCACTATTCGGCTATCACACTGCGGTGCGAAACATTAGCCTGAAGACGGCGCAAGCGCGGCGTCTGATCCTGAATTTAAAAGAAGTAACTGGCAAACTCGCAGTCACGACCGAACCTGAAAACGCGGAGATTTGGGTTGATGGTGAACTAGCCGGAACTAGTAATACGGTGCTCACCTTGCATGCGACAGATCACGATATTGAATTGCGCAAGGTAGGTTATGCCGGTTATGCAACAGAAATCACCGTCCAATCGGAATTTCAACAAGAGCTGAAAGTCCGACTATTGACCAATGAAGAAGCACGACTTGCGGCGCTAGAACAAGCACGTTCAACAAGTGAAGGTCACGCCATGGTCTTACTCAAACCAACGCCGATTCGGATGGGTGCGTCCCGTCGTCAGCCCGGCAGGCGGGCAAATGAGGTATTTCGGACCGTGGAGCTCGACCGCCTCTTCTACGTCAGCAAGGATGAAGTAACGAACGTCCAGTTCCGGCGGTTTGCATCCGGGCATGACTCCGGTGATTTTGAGAATACGACCCTTAACAAGGACGAACAACCTGTCGCAAACGTGAGCTGGCAGGAAGCGGTCCAATATTGCAACTGGTTGTCAGTTAAGGAAGGATTCGAACCGTTCTACGTGATACGTACCGGCGATCCGCCCAAATTCAATCCGAATTCACTCGGATATCGATTGCCTACGGAAGCGGAATGGGCTTGGGTCGCACGCACGACTTCTTCACCTGAAGAGTTGCTACTGTTCCCTTGGGGGGACAGTCTCCCGCCACCAAATTACCACGGCAACTACGCTGATCAAGCGGCTCAACACATGATCGGACGCGTCATTTTCAATTACAACGACAATTACACAGTAGCGTCTCCCATTGGAACGTTCGACGCGAATTACCACGGCCTCAATGACATCGGTGGTAACGTCGCCGAATGGGTCCATAATTTTTACGACGTGCCGTCGGTCAACGAGACTGTTTCAAATCTTGGACCAGAGACCGGCGAATACCATGTCATCCGAGGCGCCAGCTGGATGCATGGCACAATCACCGACCTGCGCTTGTCATTCCGAGACTACGGAACCGACGGACGTCAAGATGTGGGCTTCAGAATAGCCAGATTTGCAGAATAGAAATGTTTCATCGAATCAAAGGTCTCATTAGTATCGCGTTCGTGTGTATCGCGCTGGCTTTCGGCGCACAGGAAGAAGACTCCTCGCGAGAAGACCCGCCAGAAACGCAATCAGAAAGCACTTCAGAACGTCAACAAACAGAAACCAAAGAACAATCCAATAGGCAGGAGGACGCGTCCGACGACGTGTTCGATCCTTCGGAAGATATTTCGGAAGACTACGCCGTACCCTACCCAACTGATATATGAAAAAACGATTCACAGAATCTTTCGTCGCGCACTTGCTGGCGCTGGCGATCGCGTGGGCATTGGTTCACACGGTTTACGTCAGTTTCGTTCGTCCGAACGCGACTGCCATTCTCGAGGAGCGCAAAGAACGCCTTGCACGCGATGAAGCGTTCGTTGCTGAACGGTCGATCTTCGTCACGCTTCGCGACTACGAGCAAGAGACATGTTTGATCTTGATGCTCTGGGCTTTCACGATCATGGGATTCAAGGTATGGAATAACGCACATGAACGGCGTCTGCTCAAGCAGGAAGTTCTGTCCATTGGAGAAGGCACAAGCGTGTTTCCCGAGGATTCGCGCACCTACATGCGTCCCCTTCAGGCGTTAACTGACGAAGACCGTGAAAGACTTTTGCCTCGCACGTTACTTATCGCGCTACGCCGATTTGAATCGACTAAAGATGTGCAGAACGTCGCCGAATCTGTAAAGGCCGCTTGCGATAGCGAAAACGATCGACTCGATAGCGAACTGTCGGTCATACGCTACATCGCATGGGCGATTCCATCCATCGGATTTATCGGAACGGTAAGAGGAATCGGTGAAGCGCTCAGCCAAGCGTATCTCGCGGTACAAGGAGATATCGCAGGCGTTACCGAGAGCTTGGGCATCGCGTTCAACTCAACGTTTGTTGCGTTGGTTATCAGCATCATCGTAATGTTGTGCGTGCATCAATTGCAGCGCGTACAGGAACAGCTTGTCATTGACTCGCAAACCTGGTGCGACGAACACTTAATACGGCACATGCAGGTTCGCTGAGATGTGGTCGTTTGAAGTCAACGACATCCTGTTGAGGTTGCGAAACGAGGGTGAAACTCGCTACGAGGAAGCCGGCGTCGCGTTTCTCTCTGAACACTCAACCGCACTCGGAAGTGATGCGCTCGCACAGTTGTTCGTTCATCCAGTCCAGTGTCAAACGACATATTGGCAACGAATGAATGAGGATGCAATCGAGCCTCGCACCCGTACGATCGGTAAGAACTCGGACTTGGTTTACAACCAGATAGCTGAAGCGTTCACGCGTAGCGACGTTGGTGTACAGGATCCAGGTTGGGTCGTCGTACCGAGCGACTTCGACAGCGATCAGGTGGGTTTGCTATACGGCATCCTGCAGTACAAGCGAGTACGTCCACGAGGCTTCATCGACGCGGCTGTGGTCGCTGGATCCAGGGCTACCGTTTCGGACACCGCGTTCTACATTGACCTACAGCTTCAGCGGACGGTCGTTACCCAGCTCTATCAACACGACGGCGAGATAGAAGTCGTCACCGTCAAGTCGCTGCCATCCACTGGATATCTCCAATTTGTTCAACGTTGGATCGACGCTGTCGCTCAACGATCGCTTGATGAATCCCGATTTGACCCTCGTGTATCTGGAACCACCGAGCAACAAGTGTTCGATCGATTGAGTGAGCGAATCGATAGCGGCAATGAGCTCGTAATCAGCGTCGAACACAATGGAGAAACACGATCAACGAGTCTGTTGCAGGACGAATTAGCCACAAACGCGATCGATATTTACGATCGAATCTTGTCAGAGTGTAATCCGGGTACACACTTGCTCCTTGGCGAACATGCGATTCGATTACCCGGATTCCTTGAATACATTGCCGGCTCGGGTAGAACTGCGGAGGTCTGTCCTTCGGACGGTGTGATCGACGCGGTAGCCCGCATGGATGAACACTTTCCAGATGACGCGGACGTCGAACTGCACAAGTCGATTCTGAGACCAAGCGGCAGTACAACATCGATTAGATCAAGACCAATCGCTGAAAAATCCGACCAGATCAAACATACTCACGCGCCCACTCACGCACTCTTGGGAGATGCGGCATACCCAATCGGCATGGAACGCAGTATCTCATTTGACAGCGTAGAGGTTTGCTCGCTATTCCGCGAAGATGGTGAGGTCACACTTCGTCCTCACGACGGGCGCGAGACCTACGTGAACGGTAAATCGATCCAAGGCAACACCATCGTAGCGTGTGGCGATCGCGTTCGTATCGGACCCGACTCGCATGATGCAAAGGAGATCGTTCTAATCCGCGTCGTCGACAATGGCTAAACGTCGACGCGAGAGCAGCGTTTTTACGCTGTCCTTTATTGACGTGATGGCCGGCGGATTCGGAGCCGTCGTCATCATGTATCTCATCATCAATCACGCGACCGAGACTTCGGAAGAAGTGGACAACCGAAACTTGCGTGCGGAATCGAGACTTCTTGATTATCAGCTCGACACCAATAAGGAGAGCCTGTCCTATCTACGTGATTTAGTCGGTAACTTAAGCATTCGAATCGCGGACGTGAAGCAATCGATCGACGAACGGGTCGAAGAACTCGAGATAAAAGAAGAAGATATCGAAGAGATCGAGAAAACCTCTCTCGACCAAACGGAATCTCTAGAACAGCTCATTAAGGAGCTGGAGGAGATCGAAGATGAGGTCGATGCGTTAGCTCGCGCTGACCGCAACGAAGAAGGTCAGACGACGATTGAAATTCGAGGCGAAGGCGATCGCCAGTACCTCACGGGTCTCTATATGGGTGGCGAGCACATCCTGATTGCCCTTGACGTCTCTTCAAGCATGCTGGACGACATGATCGTCAACGTGTTGAGGCGCAGAAACATGAGCCCTGAACGGCAGCGCAATGCCCCTAAGTGGCAGCGAGCCGTTCGCACGGTCGAATGGTTAACCGCCAACATACCACTTCAAAGTCGCTTTCAAGTGGTGCTCTACAACAACGAATCATCATTCGTTGTGAACGAAGGTAATTGGATCGACGCATCTGATGGCGAGACCGTTCGTTCCATTTTCGTTGAATTGGAGGACGTGCTCCCCCACGAAGGAACAAACCTAAAAGGGTTGTTCGAATTAGCTGCGACGCTTCATCCGTTACCTGACAATCTATTCCTGATCGCAGACAGTCTTCCGACGATGGATTCTCCGACCACAAATCGCACAACGATTACGGCTCGAGAACGTCTTAATCTCTTCTACCAAGCCGTTCGCATACTGCCTGCGGGAATACCGGTTAATGTCCTGATGTTTCCACTCGAAGGCGATCCGGTTGCGCCGGTTTCATACTGGAATCTTGCGCACATCACCGGTGGAACCATGATTTCACCTGCGGATGACTGGCCATGAAGCTCCGTCGTACTGTCTCAGAGATGAACCTAGCGTTCTTGGACGTCATCTGTTGTGGTTTCGGTGCCATCATTCTGCTCTTGATGATCACGAAGATCAGTCTGCCGCTGGTACTTGAGGACTCGATCGACGATTTCGCAGCTCAGGTCGCGCTGAAACAACAAGCGATCAAGGAGATATTCGGTGAAATCGAAGTGCTCGAGCGCGCCAAAGAAGAATCTGAACTCAGTCTAGAGGAGGCACTCCAGCGTCTCACGCGTCTTCAGGAAGAACTCGATGAGGTCACGAGTCGATTTGAAGCCTTGCAACTGAGCACCCGAGACCGACAGTCTCACCTTACCGACCTTGTACGCGCAAAACAAACATTAACGGACGAAATGGAGCGCTTACTTGGGAAAGACTATCGAAGAAGCACAGCGGCAATCGGTGGTATGACGGTCGATAGTGAATACATCATCTTCATCATCGATACCTCCGGCAGCATGCAGCAAGGAGCATGGGGAGCAGTTGTACGGAAAGTGACAGAAGTGCTCAATATCTACCCCAACGTCAAAGGCATTCAGGTCGTGAATGACATGGGTGATTACATGTTCCCCCGCTATGCGCGCCAATGGATTCAAGATTCACCTGCTCGTCGGACGGCTATCCTCAATCGCCTACGCACATGGGATATTTACTCAAACTCGAGCCCGGTTGAAGGCATCGAGGAAGCGATAGGTACTTTTTACGATCCAAACAAAAAAATCAGCTTGTATATTTTCGGCGACGACTTCCAAGGTCGTTCCGTCGAGCAGATCGTTGACCGAATTGATAGGGTAAACACTGCGGACGAAGAAGGCAACTGTCGAGTCCGGATACACGCCGTCGGATTCCCCGTGTACTTTGATGTCGGACGAATATCTGGGAGTGTTTTGCAGTATGCATTGCTGATGCGGGAACTTACAACGCGTAATTGTGGTACTTTTGTGGCACTTCCTACGTTAAACTAGCAGGATGGTAAACGCAAATCGGTCCTGATGTATAGCACCATCTCAATTGCGCGACACGGCGTAGTGTTCGTAGTACTCCTATTACTGACCGCGTGTGGTACATCTGCGAAATTCCGCCTGGACTTCACCGTACCGAAGCCAGTCATCTCGCCGTTACCGATCTACATCGCCACTTATTTTCCTCCCCAACTCGAAACGCATATTTACGAGGAAAAGATCGAAAATCTCGGCGATTTTCGAATCGACATGACAGGCGCACACAAAGTCTTGTTTTCCACCGTCTTCGACTCCCTATTTGAACGATACATCGAAGTGGAGAATTTCCAGGATGTTCCAAGCGATATGCACGGCATCATTTCGCCGTCCGTTCAGGAAGTGCAGATCACACTACCTCAGCAGACCCGCAGTGATTACTACGAAGTGTGGATCCGTTATCAACTTCAGCTCTGGGACACATCAGGTCAATTAATACACTCGTGGCCTCTCGCAGCATATGGCAAAGCAAATAAGAACAACTATCCTACCCTCTCACGAGCGTCGGCAGCAGCGTTACACGATGCCGCTGAGTTTGCGCTGCGGGATGCAGCCGCTAGCATGTCCTTTTACTTCGCCAAGGAACCCCAAGTTCAATCATGGATCGATGGCATAGTCGAGAGCTCCTCATGATGCACAAAGCTCTAATGGCCTTCACAATAACCGCAGTACTTGCTACGACTGGGTGCGTCTCCTCTACGATTCAGCAAGTTCGACAAGGAGAAACCGGGATTCTGGGTCATGAAACCATCGCGATCCTCGGTCGTCGTCATAAGAATCGTGCTGAAACCCGTCATAAATTCGTTGAATGTGTCTCGAATCGCACGTCGTCGGGTTCTAACGCAATCTCCGTCATTGGTGATAAGGCATTCCTAGACTCGCTATTTCCATGGTTCGAACCGCGCACGGCACCACTCGAACTGAATGAACTTGGTCGTCTCGTTGCCCGTCCCGAAATCGCTCAACGAATCAAAGAGATTGGCGTCCGTTACATTGTTTGGATCGAGGGAACGACCGAAAGGCGCGATCAATCGGGAACACTCCAATGTGCTGTGGCTAGCGGTGGATTACCCGCATGTTTCGGTTTCCTAAGCTGGGAAGGTGCGTCCGACTATGAAGCGACAATCTGGGATATTTCGAATCAGATTAACGTTGGTAAACTCAGTTCCGAAGCAAGAGGTGTTTCCTTCGTACCAGCCGTGATTGTGCCGTTGCCATTTATCGCTCGCGTACAAGCTTCGGCATGTAACACCTTAGCGGACCAGATCAAGAACTTTATTACAGATTAACACCCTCCAATTCGATGTGAACAAGCTCTCGGGAGAACGAGTAGCGTAAAACCTTGATCTCTCGCGCTGCTATAAACCTGAGTGCGACCATCCTTTGTCTCGTAACGAATCGACATGACCATTACCACTCGCGAACGATTCGAACACGCCGTCTCAATCGTCCAAGAGGACCTCGAAGCGGACAGTCACGTGCTTGCCGCGATCCTCTGCGGCAGTCTTTCGTACGACGAAGTCTGGGAGAAGTCGGACGTCGACTTAGTTGTCGTCACGACGGACGAAAAGAAACAGCTTCACGAAGCAATCTGTCTTACGGCAGATGACGTGAACATCCACACATCTCTGATCCCGCGAAATCAGTTCAAACGCACCCTCGAAGCGGCGCAACGCAATTCATTTCAGCATTCCGTCTACGCACATTCGACACTGCTGTTCAGCAAAGATCCGTCAGTCGACAGCATGTACGAAGACATCGATCGACTCGGTAAGCACGATCTGCAGATTCAGATGATGAATCACGCTCAGTTTGCGGTGACGCAACTGTACAAGGCAAAGAAATGGCACCTGATTAAGGACGACCCTCACTACACAGCCCATTGGATCCTGAACACCGCGGGTGCCCTCGCAAATGTGGTCGTAAGTCAAGCAGGACAGCTAGTAGATCGTGAAGCGCTGGTCAAAGGCGCGGAACTCAAGCCTGAACTGTTCAAGCTCATCTACACTGATCTATTTGATAAGAAGATCACTCAGACATCGCTTGGTAAGGCAATCGACGCGATTGAAGCGTACTTGGAACCACTGGCGGAAGAACTCTTCGAACCCGTTATCGAGTATCTCCGAGGTGCAGGTGGCGAGCCACGGTCAAGTACCGAACTCGAAACTCATTTTGCGCGGAATTACGACCTGCAACACGTCGTGACGGCGTGCGAATGGCTTACGGATCTTGAGATCATCGAGAAAGCTTCCGTCCACACCAAACTGACGCTCTACAGTCAGAATGAAGTAGAGGAACTCGCGTTCTTCGTGGTCTAGAAATCTAAAGTTCATAATGCTTCACCCATCGATTCACGCGAAGGACTTCAAACAGTTTGGCGAAACAACCGAGTAGCAAACGCTCTACAAAAGACCGAAACGATTCGTCCGATCGTCAAAACGGTTATCGCACGACGATCGAAGTACAACGTTCTCGAGTCCACAATCTAAAAAACGTTTCCGTCGAAATCCCTCGTGACGCGCTCGTGGTCGTAACGGGATTGTCCGGTTCTGGCAAGTCATCGCTTGCGTTTGACACGATCTATGCTGAAGGGCAACGCCGTTACATGGAGTCGCTTTCGAGTTTCGCGCGTCGCTTCATCGCCCAGGTCGAGAAACCCGATGTTGATTTCGTATACGGTCTGTCCCCTGTCGTTTCGATCGAGCAGAAAACGATCGCACGGAATCCGCGGTCCACGGTCGGCACACTTACCGACGTGTCGACGTACCTAAATCTACTGTACGCAACGATTGCTGAAGCGAAATGTCCGTATACCGACGAAGACGTACCCATCAAAACGAGTGGGAACATTCTTGAGTCGATTCTTAGCTTACCGAAAGGAACTGAATTCGAACTCGTAGTGCCAATTTTTTTAATTTATGGCGAAGATGCCTCTCTCCTTTTCACTGAGGTCCGGAAGCAAGGGTGTCGCACCGTCATCATCGATGGTGAGCGCATTGATCTCAGCGACGAAGTGCCGGAAGGCGTGGATGGCGAACCACAAATGTATGCCGTCGTCGACAAGTTCACCCGGGTCGAGGGAATCGAGAAGCAACTAAGTGCCGCCATTGAGCACTCACTTCGCGTCGGTGAGTCCTTAATGACCGTCGAGATTACCGGAGGTCTAAGCAAGACTGCACGTACCAAGTTCTACAAGAACTTTGGCAGCAAGACCAAGAATCTTGTGTTCGGCGACATCGTTCCCGACTATTTCGTGTTCAACAAACCCGAAGCTGCGTGCCGCACATGCGGTGGCATCGGCACGACCAAGATGACACATCGGGATCTGCTGGTAACTAATCCCGAACGCAGTTTGAGACAAGGATGCTTCCTTCGCGAGGCATTCACCTACCGACCGGAATCACACGCGGGTTACTCGCTCTACACCGTGGCGCAGGAATACAGCATCGACATGGATGCGCCGTGGCAAGACTTGTCCGCAGACGCACAAGAAGTCGTACTTCATGGTACGCAAGGAAAGCTGCTCCAGCTACAAATCCCACCGGAGACCAAAGATCGTAAGGAACGTTGGCTGCGATGGCCGGTCAATTTCAAGGGTATCGCAGGCAACATCGAACGGTCATATCGTTGGTATCGCCAGCAGGACGTGCCGAACTCGAATATGGAGCGATGGCTCGACCGGGTGATGGTTGAGCACACGTGTGCTGACTGTCAAGGTTCACGACTGAAAGCCACGCGCATGCTGTTTCATGTTCAAGGCAAAAGCATCTACGACGTTGGTCAGATGAATTTCGACGAGCTGCACGCATTCATGGGTTCACTCGAATTTACCGGACCACAGGCTGAAGCAGGAAACCAAGTCAGAAACGAGATCATGAAGCGAATCAATCTTCTGCTCGGGATTGGTCTCGACTACCTCAATTTAAATCGAGCGTCCGGCACACTCTCAGGTGGCGAAGCACAGCGGATTCGGCTTTCGACGCAAATCGGCTCAGGGCTCATGGGCATGTTGTACGTGCTCGATGAGCCGTCAATTGGATTGCATCCAAAAGACAACACCAAAATGATCGCGACGTTGAAATCACTTCGCGATCTCGGTAATACCGTCATCGTCGTTGAGCATGACGAAGACACAATACGTGCCGCTGACCACGTCGTAGAAGTCGGACCGGGACCAGGTATACACGGTGGTGAAATCGTTGTCCAAGGAGCGCTTCAAGAGATTCTCGACAATGACGATTCGCCGACCGGCCAATATCTAAGCGGAAAGAAGAAGATCGAAACCCCTCAGGATCGTCGAGCAGTCAACGGCAAGGAATTAGTCATCCGTGGCGCGAAGCAAAACAATCTCAAGAACATCGACGTGACTATCCCGCTCGGAATGTTCGTGTGCGTAAGCGGCGCGTCTGGATCCGGCAAATCGACACTGATTAACGAGATTCTCTACAAGGAACTGTGGAAGCAATTGGTCGATACGCGGTCGCTCTCTGGCGACCATGAAAACATAGAAGGAATCAAGCACCTTACTCGCGTTATCAATATTGACCAGTCGCCAATTGGTCGCAATAGCCGATCGAACCCTTCAACGTACGTCGGCATCTACGACGACATACGAAAACTCTTTTCGAACGCCGAGTTGTCTCAAGAGCGAGGCTACAAGCCTGGCAGATTTAGTTTCAACGTCAAAGGCGGACGTTGTGAGGAATGCCAAGGAGAGGGTACGATCCGGACGAAACTGTACTTCATGCCGGACGTAGAAGTCACGTGCACGGCTTGTAAAGGTCAAAGATTCAACGCTGAGACGCTAGAGGTTACCTACCTCGAAAAGAACATCGCCGACGTACTGGAGATGTCCATTGAAGATGGCGTCGAGTTCTTTCAGAACGAGCCGAAGATCGCAAGGAAGATCAAGGTCCTTGATGATCTTGGCCTTGGGTATCTGACACTTGGTCAGTCTGCCACAACGCTTTCTGGTGGCGAAGCGCAGCGGGTTAAGCTCGCGACGGAATTAGCGAAACTACAAAATCGCGGTCACATCCTCTACATATTGGATGAACCGACCACGGGACTGCATCTTGCCGACATCGAGAACTTGCTCAACTGTCTTCATCGATTAGTGGATGCAGGACACACGGTACTTTGCATCGAACACCATCTCGACGTCATCAAGACGGCGGATCACGTCATTGACTTGGGACCAGAAGGTGGACGCGGTGGCGGCGAAGTCATCGCAGAAGGCACGCCTGAGGACATTGTCCGCACGAAATCCTCGTTTACCGGGCAATATCTACGAGCACATCTGTAACGTTTAGTACTAAACGCTCTTCTCTTGTGCCTGCAACGGTGCGCAATCAAGCACGCCACTAAATTTCGTACTCGTTTTTGGGTCACCTAAATATCGAACCGAACACGCACCGGATGACTTGACTTCAAGTGCTTTCTGCGCGTTGATCGTGGCGTTCGTAGCACCACTCATCGTAATCGATGCCTGACTCGTGAACAATTCAGTAGCATGAAGCGATCCGGTACCCGATAGCCGTGCCGAAACGGTCGTAGCCTCTCCTTTGGCTTGAATTGTTGCCGTACCCGATATACGGCAATCAAAAGCTTCGCTTGTAACTTCATTTACCTGAAGCGAAGCGGTACCCGACGCAGCGAAATAAACACTCGGTGCGGAAATGTTTCTAGTGGAAACGCCCGTTGTCCCATGACAGCTCAGCTTGAAGCTTTCGTCTTCGCGCACGTCTGATTCAAGCGCGACGCGTGCACTTCCGCCTACGACCAGTTCACGTAGGTGAGGCGTCGTGATCTCTACGGTGTATTGAGTTGTTACTCCGATGGAAGGTTCGCGGTCACCACTTCCACGTCGTTTCAAAATCTGATCCAATAGTTGGGCAGCGAGCGAACGAGCACCAACTGACGATCCCGACCAATTTCGCTTGGGTTTAAGTATCAAAGTGCCTTCGCGCACCGCCACATCCAGAGCATCTATCGCCCCTATCGCTCCCTCGTCTGCACGAATCGTCAACGAAGGAGGCGCACCAATCGAAACTCGAATAGTGCCGTTTATCGATGTAGATACCTTGTCGAATTGGCTGACGTCGAAATCCCTAGTCATTGGCGAAGCTGGTCCATTTCCAGACGAATTCGCCTGCTCATTCGCAGTAGACACGGACCGAATCCTCGTCGTCGTGGATATTGATGGCAAGACCTTGCAGCGCCTCGCGTAGTTCTTCATCTTTCAAACCAGCGAGCCCGTGGACCGTACCTGGAACCGCTTCCTCCAACACATCAGCGACCTGTGGATTGAGTTTGGATAAATCCACACCAAGCGAGATGAGTTTCACTGGAACTCGTACGTTGACTTCGTCAGAGCCGGAGCTGATTTGAACGACCAAGAATTTAGGCAATGCGCGCTCAGTCGATGCTATCTCGTACGAGGTTGCGTCGTCGGGCGTCAACGGTTTCAGTAACCGCTCAGCTTCATCGACGGTTACTTTCTCGTCAAGCACCATATTGAGCACATATCTGACGTCACTTTGGTAACCCGATGTTGAATCGTTGTCATCCATGTTTGGTTGCTCGTGCAAAGTTCTCTCCAACCTTCATGAAACATCGGGGCGAAACGACCTGCATACTCGACGCGCGCGTTCACCGGATTCATAGAACCGCAATGTCCAGTAACGACTCGTCATCTCGAAGTGAAATTCGTAATCCACGTAGAGCATTTACTGTGCGTGTCATTAGCACGATTTTCTTACCCCGTTGTACCCAACGTGACGATCCCAATTGCATCGCGAACCCAACAATCAAGAACACGATCATGAACGGCCATAAGATAAATACTGGCAGAATGAACGGCACTCGCTGGTTTCGTCGCCACCGCACGATCGCTATCGATGCCATTAGCTTCGTAGTCTTTCCAACACTTCAGACACGCTTAGTTCGCCTGCTTCGAGTTTGTCAAGCAATTCCGGATCCGACTTCGATGAGTGTTCGG
>JAGWBO010000008.1:0-691 GCA_021295855.1 Pseudomonadales bacterium
GACACTTCGCGGAAACCATATTGCAGGCCCCACTCACGATATTTCTCAAAATCGTCCGGTGGAACCCATCGTTCCACCACAAGATGATTTTTCGTTGGACGAAGGTATTGACCGAGCGTTAACAGATCCACCTGGTGCTCGAGTAAGTCAAGCATTGTTTGTCGTAGTTCATCCTCGGTCTCTCCTAGTCCGAGCATCAAACCGCTCTTGGTGAGTTCCGCACCGGCGCGTTTCGCGGATGTGAGGACTTTAAGAGACTGATCGTAGGTCGCGCGAGGATCGCGTACCACGGGCGTAAGACGCCTAACTGTTTCAATGTTGTGAGAAAACACGTCAAGCTCACTGTCGATGACGACGCGTATTGCGTTCTCGTCGCCTTGGAAATCCGGAGTTAGTGCTTCAACCATCGTCTTTGTATTTGTTGCTTTAATTGCGCGGATGCACTCTGCGTAGTGCGAAGCACCACCTAAAGGTAGATCGTCTCGATCCACCGAGGTCAGTACCACGTATTGAAGCTTCATCAATCGGACTGCGTTCGCTGCGGCGAGGGGTTCGTCAGGATCGAGCCAACCGTTGGCGTTTCCAGTGTCTACCGCGCAGAAACGGCAAGCACGTGTGCAAACATCTCCCATGAGCATCAATGTAGCAGTTCCATGGGTCCAACACTCGCCAATATTCGGACAGTGTGACT
>JAGWBO010000008.1:869-45052 GCA_021295855.1 Pseudomonadales bacterium
GGTTTCGTCAGATTTTGAGCCGACGAATGATTGACCAGACATCTCTGAGTAGACCAGTTTTGTTTGTGTAAGTAAGGCTTATGGCAACGTAATTACGGTGATCGCTACTTCATCGATCACTGCTTGAAGCGTGTCCTCGGAATGTGGCTTGCGACGACTAGGTTTGAGACCGTGATACACCGCGTCGCCTGGGAAGGTCTCGAGGTAAGATCGGAAAATCTTTAGTTTGCTGTCCGTATCAGTTTCCAATAGCGTTGCTCGACATGCCAGCTCCTCGCCGCTTATCGTAACCGAAACATCCGCGCCACCACGAAGATTTTTCCACCAATTAGCCTGAGGCGAACTAAACAGAAGGACTTTGCTGTCCTTCTTCATGTATCGAATCGGAGTCGTGAAGGTGCGCCCCGTGTGCCGCCCCTTAAAAGTGATCAGCAATATGTTCGAGCTGACGAAAAAATGAAGTGGTGATCGCAATAACAGTTTCATTGCGAAATTGATGAAGGGGAATAACGGATCGGGAATTCGCATTGTTGTGTTTCAACCGATTGCAGTCGATGTAGTCCTAATTTGTGTCAGTGCAATGTTAGAGTCACGCTGGGGACATTGAACAAGCCTTGCGGCCTAGGCTCTAGCGTTGTCAAGCGCGAAACTCATGAGGCGCGATTCTAGAACGACGCGTTGTGAGGCACCCGTGGAAATGGAACCACGTCCCGAATGTTCTCGATCCCTGACATGTACATGAGCAAGCGCTCGAATCCCGCACCGAATCCGGCATGGGGTACCGTTCCGTAGCGCCTCAAGTCACGGTACCACCATAGTTCCTCGAATTGAGGCTCAGTCATACGGCTCTCAAGCTGTGCTAGGCGTTCCTCTCGTTGACTACCACCAACTATCTCACCAACGCCAGGTACCAAGACATCCATTGCCGCCACTGTCTTTTCGTCATCATTCAATCGCATGTAGAACGGTTTGATGCTCCTTGGATAGTTCATGACCACAACCGGCGCCTTATAGACTTTTTCAGTCAGGAAACGTTCGTGTTCGGACTGCAAATCGGCTCCCCATTGGACAGGGAAATCGAACTTGTGGTTAGTATTCGTGAGCTCGTTCACCGCATCGGAATAGTCAAGTCTCACGAACTCGCTTTCGATGACGTTTTCGAGTCTTTCGATCGCTTGAGAGTCGATACGTTGCGCGAAGAAAGCCATGTCTTCCGCGCATCGTTCCAGGATTTCGTGAAAGACCACCTTGAGGAAGTCCTCCGCGAGTGTCGCGTTGTCACTAAGGTCGGCGAACGCGATTTCGGGTTCGATCATCCAGAACTCGGCCAAATGCCTGCTGGTGTTCGAGTTCTCTGCTCGAAAGGTCGGACCGAACGTGTAGACATTCTTGAGAGCCAGACAAAACGCTTCGACATTCAGCTGCCCCGAAACGGCGAGGTAGGTTTCTTCACCAAAGAAATCCTCGCTGTAGTCATTCCTCGACTGGTTTACGAAATCCAAGGTACTGACGCGAAACAGCTCCCCAGCGCCTTCACAGTCGCTCGCTGTGATGATTGGCGTGTTTACCCATACAAAACCACGATCGTCGAAATAGCGATGGACAGCCTGTGCGACTTCATGACGCAAGCGAGAGATCGCGCCAAATGTATTCGTTCTCGGCCGCAAATGAGCGACGCCGCGTAAGTATTCGAAGGTGTGTCGCTTCTTGGCGATCGGGTAAACCTCAGGATCATCGATGTCTCCGATGCAAACCACCGTGGTTGCTTGAATCTCGACGTCTTGACCTTTCCCTTGTGATTCCACGACTTTCCCGACAACAGAAACCGAGGCACCGGTTGTCAGTTTGGTAACTTCCTCGTAATTAGCAAGGTCTTGATTGGCAACCACTTGAATAGGGTCAAAGCAAGACCCATCATGTACTGAAAGGAAGGCGAACCCTCCTTTTGATACGCGCACGGACCGAAGCCAACCTTCGATTCGTACGAGTGAATCGGTCGACGTCGAACCGGTCAGAATCGATTGCACAGTTGCGACCTGGATTTCAGGATCGTTGGTCACGGCAGGCTCGAATGGTCATGTCAATCGTTGTCAGGTAGCCCTACTCGCGTTCGAGGACTGTCTTGAATGGTGAATGGGTGCGTACGAATTCGATGTCGCTCTTCACGTAGCGTTGCTCGCGTTGGAGAAAGTCTGCCACCGCATCTTTGAAGCTCTCGTTCGCGAGCCAATGCGCCGAATAGGTTTGCCGCGCTAAATAACCACGCGCGATCTTGTGCGAACCTTGTGCGCCGGCTTCGACGCATTGCAGCTTGTTCGCGATCGCAAAGTCAATTGCCTGGTAGTAGCAAACTTCAAAGTGGAGGAACGGAAAGTGCTCGGTGCAACCCCAATTGCGACCAAACAAGGTATCTCCACCGATGAAGTTGATAGCACCGGCGATGTAGCGATCGTTTCGTTTCGCCAGAATGAGCAGGATCTGCTCTGGCATGGATTCGTTAATCAGGCTGAAGAATTCGCGCGTTAAGTAATTCGTACCCCATTTCCGATAGGTGGTGTCCATATAGAACTCGAAAAACGCATCCCAATGATGTTCTTTTAAATCGCTTCCAGTGACCCATTCGATTTCGATCCCATCTTGACAGGCTTCTCGGCGCTCGCGTCGAATGTTCTTGCGTTTCTTTGACGATAGTTCGTCTTGGAATTGCTCAAAGTCTCGGTACCCTTGGTTGTACCAGTGAAACTGAGTGTCAAGTCGTTGCAACAACCCACTGGCTCCAGCAAGTTTCCACTCTTCTTCTGGCATAAACGTGATGTGTAGCGAGCTCACGTTGGTTTTGCCAGCGAGTTGAGTCGCCACCTCAAGGAGTTGACGTTGCCACTCTATGCGATATGGACCTGATTTTGCGAGTAAGCGCGGACCTGTCGCCGGTGTAAACGGCACGCTCGATTGAAGCTTGGGGTAGTAGCGACCCCCTGCCTGATGCCACGCATTGGCCCAGCTCCCGTCGAACACATACTCGCCACGCGAGTGTGACTTGAGATACAGAGGCATAACCGCGACCGTGTCCTCATCTGAGTCCAGCGAAATGTGAAAAGGCGCCCAGCCAGTGTCGGGGCAAGCACTATTGCTTTCCTCTAATGCACGCAAAAACCGATAGTCGATGAATGGGTTGTAGATTTCAGCGTGGCTACACGCGTCCCACGTGGCTTGTGTAATGTCACGGATGTCGTAGTGAATGCGACCGACTAGAGTTTTCGGTTCCTGGGTTGCCGAATCAGGCACAGTTACGCGTATGGGCAGAGACGATTAAGCATATCCAACACCTTGTTCGAGTTTTGTTAAGCCTAGCGAGCTTCGCCAATTAATGTGAGAAACACGTAACATTGCGAACGCCCACGGACCGCCGCGTGTATAGACGTGCGCTCGAACCCGGTACTGTATTCACTGATACTCCTCTATACTGAAACTAGGTCAATTCTCACAGGATGTCTGAAGATCGAACTGCCGATCTCGAAAACCTCAGCATAGATCGAACTGAGCGACCACGGTCGAAATGGCGCATCCTGATTTGGATGGTCCTGATCGCGGCGGTCGGTGGGGTGTCCTACATCGGATATTTCGTTTACTTCGTCGACGACACGCTACAGGTTAGTTCTGCACTCGCTGTTTCTGCGGCTAGAGATTCGCGAACCGAGAGTGTTCTGGATGCGACAGGATTTGTCGTGGCACGACGTCAGGCGTCAGTCAGCTCAAAAGTTCCTGGTAAGGTCACGTCAGTACTCATCGAAGAAGGTATGGAAGTCAATGAAGGTCAGCTACTAGCGACGCTAGACGATTCCATCACGCGTGCTCAGTTGGAGCTTGCACGCTCGCAATTAGAAGCAACCCGTTCGCGGTTGGCTGAGTTCAAACTTCGTTATGAGCAGGCGATACTGGAAAGCGAACGAAATGAACGCTTGGCGGAAGAAGGCATGATCAGCGCCAATGAATTTGAGCGTAGCCGCTTGGATAAGGAGACGTTGGGGAGCGCGATCGAAGTCGCTACGGAAAACGTCGCGGTAGGAGAGCGCACGGTCGATCTACAGGAGACATACCTAGCTGACATGGAGATTAGAGCGCCATTTTCAGGGATTGTCATCTCAAAGACCGCTCAACCAGGCGAAATGATTGCACCGGTAGCAGGAGGAGGCGGATTCACGCGAACCGGAATCTGCACGATCGTCGACATGGAATCACTCGAAGTACAGATTGATGTGAACGAGTCATATATCAATCGAGTTCAGTCCGGTCAGCAAGTCACGGTTCAATTGACGGCATATCCAGATGTCAGGATGCCTGCGGAGGTCATTGCCATCATTCCCACCGCAGATCGAGCGCGGTCTACGGTCAAAGTAAGAGTTGGTTTCAAGCGGAGAGATGACCGCGTCTTGCCGGACATGGCAGTAAAGGTGGCATTCTTAGAAGAAGGTAAGATTGCTGAACTGGAGGAGGTTCCGTCAGGTGTCGTCGTACCATCGACTGCAATCGACGCAGAAGCTGGCGTTGACCAAGTGTGGGTCATCAAGGAAAACACGCTGGGAGTTCGACGTGTGAGGCTTGGCGAAGAGGTCGAAAACGGCGGTATTCAAATTCTTGATGGGCTGCGCAGTGGCGAGCGAGTCGTCGTTGGACTCACACCACAACTGAAACAGGCACTGGCTGACGGAAAAACTGTCACCACAAATTAACAAACTCGCGGGAAAGGACGATGGCGTTTATTGAGTTGATCAACGTAGTCAAGAACTACACAAAAGGCAGTGAGGTTGTTCACGTTCTACAGGACTTGAACTTGTCACTGAACGCTGGTGACTTCCTTGCCTTAATGGGTCCGAGCGGCAGCGGTAAGAGTACGTTGTTGAACTTGATTGGTGGAATCGACAAACCTACCGCGGGGAGGGTCGTCGTGGGAGGTGCTGAACTCGGTGGCATGTCGAGTTCGCAATTGGCGAAATGGCGTTCTGAATCGATTGGTTTTGTGTTTCAGTTTTACAACTTGCTGCCGTTCTTAACGGCGCAACGCAACATTGAACTGCCTCTTCTACTGACGAACCTGCGGGGGGCGCAGCGCAAGGAGAACGCAATGACTGCTTTGCGCACGGTGTCGCTCGATGACCGGGCGAAGCACAAACCCGGTCAATTGAGTGGCGGACAGCAACAACGCGTTGCAATTGCTCGTGCCATAGTTGCGGATCCACAGATCTTGGTTTGCGATGAGCCGACCGGCGATTTGGATCGTCAAAGTGCGCAGGAGATTCTGGAGTTGCTTGAGATATTGAATGATCGATTCAAGAAGACGATCATCATGGTGACGCACGATCCACTAGCTGCGGAGCATGCGAAGAAGGTCTTGCATCTTGATAAAGGTGTCCTCGTAGAAAGTACAGAAGAGGCGGTTTCGGCATGACAGGACTCGGTTTCGTCTGGAAAAACCTCTACCGTAAGAAAACTCGCACCTTTCTTACTTTCTTCTGCCTCTATATCGCGTTTCTGTTATACGTTGCACTAGGTTCGATCGCCGTCGTGTTTTCAGTGGACACCATTAGCGGCGAACTGGGTGCAAATCGTCTTCAGACGAGCGCTAAGTACTCGATGATCGACGATATTCCCAAACGATACGTTGACGAAATTTCGCAGCTCGACGGCGTCGAGCTGGTTACTCACATGTCTTGGTTTGGCGGTTATTACAAGGAACCGAACAACATGCTGGTCACGTTTCCTGTTGACCCGAGTACCTTCTTCAGGGTATATCCAGAATATGAGATAAGCGACGAACACCTAACCGCATTTTTAGAAACTCGACGCGGCATGGTTGCGCCAATCAGTTTGGTCGAACGGTATGAGTGGAAGGTTGGTGACATTATTCCAATAGGCTCGCAGATCTACCCTCAAGAAGATGGTAACTACATATGGGAATTTGAGCTAGTTGGTTCTTACACGCCAGATCAGGACGGTCAGACCGCCGTCTTGTTGCAGTATGACTACTTCGAAGAAGCGACTGCATTTGGTAAAGGAGCTGTAGGTTGGCTAGCTATACAGATTTCAGACCCTCAATTAGCGCCTGAGCTCTCGCAACAGATTGACAGCATGTACATCAATTCGTCAGACCCAGTTCGCACCGCTACCGAAAGTGAGTCGAATCGTCAATTCCTCGCGCAATACGGCAACATCACCCTCATGATGAGCGGTATTCTGTTGGCGGTGTTCTTTACGATATTGCTGGTTTGTGCAAACACGATGGCTCAAGCGTTTCGCGAACGCATTGCCGAACTTGGCGTGTTAAAGACGATTGGTTTCAACGACTACAGACTCGGTTTGTGGATGCTGAGTGAAGCAATCTGGCTGAGTGTCATTCCAGCGGTGTTTGGAGTCCTTATCGGTATGGGGGTTTTATTCATGCTGGGATCTTCTGGGGCAACCGCGATGTTCGTGCCGACCCCTCCTATGTCCGTAGTTCTATCAACGGCGGCTTCCTCGCTCGGACTCGCTCTGGCTCTTGGGGTAATCGTGGGTGCGATTCCTGCATTGACAACGACCCGAATGTCGATCGTTGACGCGATGCACGCGTAACTTGAGGATCTAAGATGATTAAGCAAATCCTCAAGATCTCCTTGATGAACCTGCGCAATTTGCCGTCGCGTTTCGGCATCTCATCGGTCGTGGTTGTTGGAATCGGTGGCGTCGTAGGTGTGTTGGTCGCGATATTGGCAATGGCATCCGGTTTTGAGTCGGCGCTGTCGAGCGGTGCGTCGAGTGACCGGGTGATTGTCTTGCGCGATGGAGCGACCGATGAGATGGCCAGTTCGATCGGTCCGGAAGAAATCGCACTGATTGAAATCCTGCCAGGCGTTGCGGCGCATAGTCCGGAGTTGTACACCGTGGTTGATGTCCCGAAGATGGACACGGGTACGTACGCCAATCTCATTGCCAGAGGGGTGGGTGCGGGTGCATTTGAGGTACGACCTGAGATCGAGATCGTTGAAGGCAGGAACTTTGTACCCGGACGAACTGAGATCATCGCGGGGGTGAAAGCGGCTAGCGAATTCAGAGGATTGGCAGTCGGTTCGGAAGTGTCCTTGCGTGATTCCACTTGGCAGGTGGTTGGGCATTTTGAGGCTGCAGGATCCGCATATGAATCCGAGATCTGGCTTGATTTCCCAGCGGCGCTGAATGCGTTTCGACGGTTTTCGGCGACTTCATTGAGAATTCGGTTGGATTCACCTGCTGACTTTGACGTATTGTCTGAAGCGATTGAAGCTGAGTCCCGTCTACAAGTGCAAGTCATTTCTGAGCCGTCGTTTATGGAGGGTCAATCTGTTGTTCTACGGCAGATCATCAGGTCTTTCGGTTACGCCGTGGCGGTCATCATGGCGATCGGCGCATTATTTGCAGCGCTCAATACGATGTATACCGCTGTGTCGACGCGGACGATCGAAATTGCAACGTTACGAGCGATCGGTTTCTCGAGCGTACCAATAGTGATATCGGTGATGATTGAAGCAGTCATCCTGGCTTTAATGGGAGGTGCTTTAGGCGCGCTGTTTTCTTACATTGTTTTTAACGGCTTTACCGTGGCCACTTTGAATCCTGAGGCTTTTTCACAAGTGGCTTTCGACTTCAATGTTTCAACCGAGATCATCTATCTTGGCATGACATGGGCTGTCGTTATCGGGTTCTTTGGTGGACTGCTACCCGCTTTAAGCGCAGCATTCATTCCGATTACCGCAGCGTTGCGAGGCGAATAGCGTCGGACAGTTAATTTCGATTTCGCCCGAGAGTCGAAATGACTGACGCACAATCGAGGGTTCAACAGCGTACACAACAGCGACTTTCTGGTGCTAGCGTGAGCACGAGTTTGCTCGACGGCTCGATCCCTCGCCAGCTCTTCAGATTGACGGTGCCGATGTTGCTTGGCATCTCTTCGATGATGATTGCGTCGTTAATTGACACGTATTACGTGGGTCAGATTGGCACGGTCGAACTTGCCGCGTTGACGTTGACATTTCCTCTTGTGATGGGATTCTCAAGCCTGTCGATGGGGTTTGGAATTGGCGCGACATCAATCATCTCGCGGACAGTCGGGGCGGGAGATTGGGCGAAGGCACAACGCATCGCGACGCATACATTGATTCTCGTGATCGGTTTCGTGTCTGTATTAACCCTCGTAGGTTACGCGTTCGCCGAGTCAATTTTCGTGATGCTCAATGCTCGCGAGGAACTGCTGCCGATTGCCGTGAATTACACGTATATCACGCTCCTCGGCGTTCCGATCTTGGCCGTTCCGATGGTCGGCGGCATGATGCTTCGGTCGTTCAACGACGTGCGATCTCCTGCCATCATCATGGTATCCGGTGCTGCAATCCAAGTGATCATCGCACCAATACTTATCTGGGGCGTTGGCTCATGGGAGGGTTTTGGGGTTTACGGCTCGGCGTGGTCCTTCGTGATCTCAAGATTAGTCGTTGCTTTTTATGCGATCGGATTGTTTCGCCGGCGCGGCTTAATTCAGCATCCCGGTTCGTTCGAGCAATTTCGAACATCTGTGTTTGAAGTGATGCGCCTAGCGTTGCCCTCAATGGCTAGCCAGGTTTTGATGCCCGTATCGATGTACCTAATCATGATGCTAGTCGCTCTTTACGATAACCATGTAGTTGCAGCTTACGGTGTCGCAACTCGTATTGAGGCTATGACCATGATCGTGGTTATGGCGATGAGCTCAAGTATGGGTCCTTTTGTGGGACAAAACTTCGGCGCGCGTCGATTTGACCGAATTAAGAGCGCACTGCGAATGTGTTACTTGTTCTGTTTGAGCTATGGACTCGTCGTGACAGTGATTCTGGTATTGCTTGGCGGCGCGATTTCAGGTGTGTTTCGCGACGATCCGGCGGTTGTTGCGGTGGCCACCGAGTTTTTCTATATCGTCCCGGTCACGATTGGGATCATGAGCGTATCCATGATTGCAGGGAGCACCTTTGTCGCGTATGGTGAACCGGTGCCTTCGTTTGTGCTATCGATTTTTCGGATGTTCGTCGTGCTTTTGCCGTTGTGCTACTTGCTGAATTGGTTGATGGGTTACCTGGGTATCTTTATTGCGATCGCGATTACGAATGGAACGGTAGGCTTTATTTCCTTCTTTTGGCTTCGTAGCATGACCAATCGGTTCCGATTGCAGTTAGCAGCATCATCTCCTACATAAATACCATGCTAAATGGAATTAGCCCTTAGTAAATGCCGGCTTCCAGCCCGGCGGCCAACGCCAATCCTAATTCGCGACAGGCTTCGATTTGCGCGCTTGTTGCAGCGCCTTTTACGATGATCGGTTCCTGTACTTCAATGAAGGGGTAGCCTTTTCCAATTCGTCGGATCGCTGTCAACGCGCCGGTCCCGTCATTACCCGCGCTAATGAAAATCCCGCAAGGTAAGGGTTTGATCTTTCCTTCAACCTCATAGAAAGTCCGGTCTAAAAAGTCCTTCATGCCACCTGACATATAACCGAAATTTTCGGGCGTTCCCAATATCAATCCATCTGCGGCAAGAAGGTCGTGGGCGTCCGCGTCAAGCGCTTGTTTCATGACGACTTCGACGGACGAGATTTCAGCATCCGTTGCCCCTGCGTGTACCGCGTCCGCCATGCGTTGGGTCAGGCCTGACTTTGAGTGATAGACGATCAGCAGTTGCGGCACTGTCGTTCGTAGGTAGCGAGTTTGAGCGATCATTATTCTGATGTGGCCGACGATTTTCGGCAGTGCTGAGGTCACTGAAACCGTGTAACGCGGCAATCTGAAAGGCCATAAACCGTTCGCGCGAATGTGCAAAATCCAACCTTCGGAGGATCGTGCATGGAACTTAACAACGAAGTCCTGTTGGATATCCATCGCCGAATGGTGCGGATTCGGACGTTTGAGACGGAAGCTGGGAAGCTCGCGGAAGCCGGAAAGATTCCAGGAGCGTTACATCTCTACGTTGGCCAGGAAGCAGTTGCCTCTGGCATCATGGCGCATTTATCGAACGAAGATTGGATCACGAGTACGCACCGTGGGCACGGTCATCTCATCGCGAAGGGTGGTGAGTTCGGCCGGATGTTTGCCGAGTTGTTCGGTCGTGCGACCGGATACTGCAAAGGCAAAGGTGGCAGCATGCACATTTCCAATATGGATCTTGGGATGCTCGGTGCGAACGGCATCGTCGGTGCCGGTCCGCCAATCGCTGTAGGTGCCGCGTTCTCGATTAAGTATCGGAAAACGAAGAACGTCGCGGTGACATTCTTTGGTGATGGCGCAAGCAACGAAGGGTCGTTTCACGAAGCCGCAAACATGGCTGCGCTATACAAACTTCCCTTGTTGTTCGTGTGTGAGAACAACGGCTATGGGGAGTACACGGCTCAAGCCAACCATCAAGCCATTGTCGACGTTGCGGATCGTGCGGCAGGATACGGAATGCCTGGCGTGGTCGTGGATGGAATGGATGCGGTTGCCGTGTATGAAGCTGCGGACGCGGCGATCGCACGGGCCACTGCGGGTGATGGTCCGTCGCTACTCGAGTGCAAGACATATCGATTCTTCGACCACGTTGGGGTGCGCGGTATGGGTTTGACTTACCGAACCGATGAGGAACTCGCAGAGTGGCAGAAACGAGACCCCATTCATATATTCGAAGCGCGCCTTGCCGAACTCGGTGTGGTATCGAAAGAAGAGGCGGTTAAGATCCATGAGGATGTATTGACGGAGGTGCAAGCAGGCATCGAGTTCGCCGAGAGCAGTCCGTTGCCAGATCCAGCGACCTTACTAGAGGACGTATACGCGTAACCGCGTGTTGAATGAGGACGATAGAGTAAATCATGGCTGAAGCGCGCGAATTAACTTATATTGCTGCGGTTGCAGAAGCAGCGAAGACGGTGTTACTCGAGCAGGAAAACGCGTTCATCGCTGGCGAGGATGTAGCCGGAGCGGGCGGTGTCTTTGGTTCGTATCGGGGTATCCTCGAAGAGTTTGGCGATCAACGGATCGTTGACACGCCTATTTCCGAGGAAGGGATCATCGGTTTAGGGGTCGGGTCGGCTGCGACAGGATTACGACCGATCGTTGACATCATGTTCATGGACTTCATGGGTGAGTGCATGGATGAAATCGCCAATCAAATGGCGAAGATGCGCTACATGTTCGGCGGTTCCGCGACACTGCCAATTACCGTCATTACGATGTCGGGTGGCGGCATGAATATGGCTGCACAGCATTCGCAAAGTCTCGAGGCGTGGATCTGCCACCTACCTGGACTGAAGGTCGTCGCGCCTTCGACGCCGTATGACGTGAAGGGACTCATCATCAGCGCATCTCGGGACGACAATCCAGTATTTGTCGTGTTGAACAAACTCTCATTGGGAAACCGAGGTCCGGTTCCAGAGGAGAGTTACACCATTCCGCTTGGCGAAGCAGAGGTTGTGCGTGAGGGTTCAGACGTATCCATCGTAACGTACAGTCGCATGGTCGGTGAGTCCATGAGTGCTGCAAATACCTTGAGTGAGAAAGGCATTGATGCAGAGGTATTGGATCTGCGGTCCTTGCAGCCGATGGATACGGCTGCCATCGTGACCTCCGTAAAGAAAACACAGCGCGTAGTGGTGGTACATGAAGCGGTACGCTTCGGTGGGCTAGGAGGCGAGATCGCGGCGCAAATTCAGGAGGAGGCGTTTGACTATCTCGATGCACCGATTGCGCGAGTCGGCGCACCGTTTAGTCCGGTCCCGTTTAGCCCTGTGCTAGAGCAGGCGTATATTCCGAATGCTGACCGCATCGTAGCTGAAGTCGATAAGCTTCTAAACGCAGCCTAGCGCACGAACATGGACATTGGCATCATTGCCAATCCTGCTTCCGGGAAGGACATCAGGCGTCTTACCGCACGTGCGTCGGTATTCGATAACCAGGAAAAATCCGCGATAGTCCGCCGATGCGTTGCCGGTATAGAAGGTCTGTGCCCAGACGCTCGGATTCACTACTATCCCGACTCTCATCAGATTACGGCAGCTGCTCTCGTTGGGTCCGAGTTGAGCAGTCAGCCGATCGACATGAAGAAGACAGGAACGTCACAAGACTCGACTGAAGCGGCTCGACACCTTAGGCACGCAAGTGTTGTGATATCGCTAGGCGGCGACGGCACGAATCGTGCGATCGGAAAGTCGTTGGGGGACGTACCTTTGATTGCGCTCTCGACTGGCACGAACAACGCGTTTCCTGTGTTCTGTGAAGCGACGTCTGCTGGAATGGCTGCCGCTTACATCGCGATGGGATGCGTGTCGACTGACGAAGTTGCGCCTTCGACCAAAGCGTTACACGTAACTTATCAGAATGGGGACACCGACTTCGCGTTGATTGATGTCGTTGGAACCAGGGATCTTTTCTACGGTAGTCGGGCGATTCTAGATCCCTCGAATTACGTGTTCGCGGTGTTGAGCGTGGCGGATCCAAGCAAAGTCGGTATGACTGCAATCGGTGGAATGACGCAGGTAGTCAGTGACGAACACCACTATGGCTTGACATTGTCATTTCCTCAGGACTCGGTGGACAGTTCAAAGAAGGTGGTGTACGCGGCGGTAGCCCCCGGACTAGTAAGACCTATCCGACTCAAAGACGTAGGTCAGATTGATATTGATAAACCGCTTCAGTTTTTGGGCGCGACTATGCTAGCGTTCGACGGCGAACGTGAACGCGTTTTGCGTGCTGACGAAACGGTGACTGTTTGCGTCCGACGCGATGGACCTCGACGGGTTGACGTGAAAGCGTGCATCGAGAGCGTTGTGCCATCGACTATGCATCCATGTGTCGGCTTAAAGCGAGTAGAGAGACATGCCAACTGAGATTTACTTGGTAAAAGTCGGGATGACAATGACGGAGGGAATCGTCGACGAATGGTATGTAGCGGACGGCGAGCCGGTTGAGAAGGGTGAACCCGTCTATCGCCTTGAGACCGAAAAGGTGAATATGGATGTTGAGGCAGACGTTTCAGGCATCGTAAAACACATTGCGACTACAGGTGAGACGCTCGCGCCAGGCGATGTAGTCGGATGGATCTTTGCGCTGGATGAAGCCATACCCGACGAATTGCCGACGCCTACGGCTAATCCGAATATCGTGGCTATGGACAAGGCTGATGATCAAGCAAACACGCCGAAGACGGCGAACATATCTGCGTCCGATACAGGCGATACGCGGATCAAAGCTTCGCCGGCTGCGCGGCGTTTGGCTCGCGAGCGCAACGTCTCCCTCAAAGATGTTGTAGGCACTGGACCGGGAGGCCGAATTGTCGAACGGGACGTGCCAGCCGCAGACGTACCTTCGACGCGTCCCGCACAGATTGCGTCTCCCGCGGCACGCAGATTAGCGAAAGAGCTGGATGTTGATCTCTCAAGCGTCCATGCGACTGGACCGCGTGGTCGCATCACCAAAGACGACGTGGTAAATGCCGCGCAAGCGGGTTCACTCGAAACGGTGTCCGCTGAACCGATTCCTCTCAAGGGAATGCGAAAGGTCATTGCTGAGCGAATGTATCAGAGCTTGCAGTCCACGGCACAGCTGACCATTGAGATGGAAGTGTGCATGGACGATGCCATCAAGTTGCGAGGAGCATTGATTGAGGAATGGGAATCGAGCGGCATTCGAGTTACGTATACCGATCTGATTGTTGCCGCTTGTGTAAAAGCCCTTCCGCATCATGCAAACATGAACGCGACGCTGGTCGATGGTGCAACTCAGCTGCATTCGTCGATACACGTTGGGATTGCTGTTGCACTCGAGGATGGATTAATCGTACCCGTCTTGCATGACGCCGACCGGAAGTCCCTAAAAGAACGTGCGCTTGAAGCCGCGAGTCTCGCCGAACGCGCGAAGGCAGGTGCACTTAGCCTGGATGATGTAAACGGCGGTACCTTCACGGTGACTTCACTGGGGATGTACGGCGTCGACACGTTTACACCAATTCTTAACGCCCCTCAGGTCGGCATTCTGGGGGTTGGTCGAATCTACGATGGCGTACGATGGGATGAGGAACACCCCACGCGAACGCAGTGCCTGCGACTATCGTTGACATGGGACCATCGAGCGCTTGATGGTGCCCCCGCTGCTGAGTTTCTAAGCGCGGTGAAGGACCTTCTTGAATCGCCTTACCGTTTGGTGATATAGCACATCCTGAAGAGCGCCTTATATAGAGGCGATCGTTTTAAGATTTATGCTGCTTTGCGAAGCGTCATCTATTGCCATTGAGGTTCTATGTCTGATTCTGATTTAGACGTCGATCTCAATCTAATCGAGCGTATTCGCGAGGAGATAACGCCTCATGTCGTGCAGACGCCGTTATATCGTTCCACAACGTTGTCTGAGATTCTCGACACAGACCTTCACCTGAAGTTAGAGAATCGCCAATTCACTAGCTCTTTCAAGGAACGAGGTGCCGTCGCGAGACTGAGTGCGTTGACAGCCGAAGAGCGAGCGAAAGGTGTGATCGCTATGTCAGCGGGAAACCATGCTCAAGCGCTCGCCTACCATGCGCGCCGAATGGGGGTTAATGCAACCATCGTGATGCCGCGAACGACGCCTGTTGCGAAAATCGATCAAACGCGCTACTTTCAACCAGAGATCGTGCTTCATGGCTCGTCCTTTGACGAAACCATTGAATACGTCGACGAACGTCGGATCGCTGATGACCTTACGCTGATTCACCCATTTGACGACACCATCGTGATGGCGGGACAAGGGTCAACGGGGCTTGAGATTGTCGAGCAACTGCCTCACGTCGACACGGTAGTCGTACCAGTGGGTGGTGGCGGCTTGATATCTGGGATCGGCACAGCGATCAAGGCGTTAAAGCCGTCGATCCGGATAGTCGGCGTGCAGTCAGCACACTATTGCCCCGTCTATGCGAAACTAAACAATGAGCCTTGGAAACCGGAACGGAACCAGCTTTCGATCGCGGAAGGGATCGCCATTAAGAGACCCGGCAAACTCACAATGCCGATCGTTGAACGCGTGGTTGATGACATGGTGACCGTGACGGAATCCTCGATTGAAACTGCGATGTTTAGATTCTTAGATATCGAGAAGATGCTAGTCGAAGGAGCGGGAGCCGCAACGCTAGCGGCGGTGGCAGCACATCCTGATGTCGCTAAAGGCAAAACTGTTTGTGTCGTGAGTGGTGGAAATGTTGATCCCGCGATCGTTGCAGACATCATCCAACGAACACTCGTGCGTACTGAACGCATCGTGAGATTGCACTCGACCGTTCAAGATGTTCCCGGCTCGCTCACCAAACTCACGAACGACATTAGTGATACAGATAGCAATATCGTTGATATTTACCATAGGCGGTCATTTGGTAGCTCAACGCTGGATGCGACTGTCGTAGAAATCATTGTGCAATTGCGCGGCGAGGACGACAAAGTTTCGTTGATCAGAAAGCTTCGAGAACTTGGACATACGGTCGGGGAGCCTGACCAGATTCTCAGCTAGCCGAAGGCTGCGGTCCGACAACGTCTTTTCGTGTAGGACCCTGTTGGGTGACTTGTAGTAGATTGATTGCAGTTAAGGAGATCGAATTTGGATAAGCCGGTTTTAATCACAGGAATGAGCGGTCTCATTGGTTCTGCTGTGCGAGAAGTCATGACATCTGACCACGCTTTGCGTGCTCTAAATCGAAGCAATGTCGAAGGAGTTCCTACAACCCAAGCGGAGCTAGCCGATTTGGACGCAATTCGTCCGGCGTTCGAGGACGTTGATACAGTCATTCATCTCGCCGCGAAAGCCGGTGAGCAATTTACGTGGGAAGAACTGCTCGATACCAACGTCACCGGTACGCGTAATGTCTATCAAGCCGCAGTCGATGCCGGCTGCCGAAGAGTCGTCTTCGCAAGTAGCGGCGCAACCGTATCGGGCTATGAGCAAATCGAGCCTTATAAGTCGCTTGTTGAAGCACGGTACGAGGACGCGCCAACAACGTGGCCATTAGTTACCGCGAATATGCCGACTCGTCCGACAGGCGTCTACGGCAGCACCAAGGTTTGGGGTGAAGCTTTAGGACGGCACTACGCGGATTCGACGAGTCTTTCCGTCATTTGTTTGCGGATTGGCTTCGTAAATCGACAGGATCGGCCCTCAAGACCACGCGACTATTCGATCTGGTGCAGTCAGCGTGACATCGTTGATTTGATCGTCAAAAGCGTCAACATTGACGATTCTGTCAAATTCGAGGTGCTATTCGGGACGTCTCTCAATCGATACGGGTATCGAGACCTCTCAAGAGCACGAGAAATTGCGGGCTATACCCCACAAGATAGTGCCGACGACTTCCGGTAGACCGATAAAAGGTCCGAGATAGGATTGATCTACGGCTCAGTCACGTAATTCGTTGATGACAGCTGCGTATCGGTCGAGATAAGGTAAGACGGTATCTCGGTCTTCTGACGGTACATTAAAGATAAACTCGTCGAATCCCTGATCAGCACGACCTCTGATTTGCTCAGCGTCGGGGAATGAGCCAAACAACGCTAACGTTAGATCCTTGAGATCTCGTGCACGCGCATCCATCGCGCTCTTCAGTCGCTCCATATTGCCAGAGCCAAGCCCACCGATTGGCATCCACCCGTCAGCGTATTCGGCGACGCGGTCAAACACCCATTTCGAATTAGCGCCAATCCAGATTGGGGGACCTCCTTCCTGCACCGGCTTGGGATATGACCATATTGGGTCGAAGTCCACAAATTCGCCATGGTATTCCGGTTCGTCCTCGGTCCAAATCGTGCGCATTGCTGCGACCTTTTCGCGCACGATCGCCCATCGATGTTTGTAGTTGGCGCCATGGTTTTCCATCTCTTCACGATTCCAACCTGCTCCAATTCCGATGATGGCACGACCGTTCGAAATCATGTCAAGCGAAGCGATGACTTTTGCGGTGGTTATTGGGTCTCGCTCAATAATCAGGCATATGCCAGTACCTAGTCGAATGCGCTCGGTGACCGAGGCACACGCTGATAACGCAACGAAGGGATCATGGGCATGCCAGTATTGCTTCGGCAATTCGCCGCCACCTGGGAAAGGAGTTGCACGACTCGCGGGGATGTGCGTGTGCTCCGGGAAGAAGAGGCTGTCAAATCCACGTTCCTCCGCTGCTTGTGCAAGCGACGCTGGTTGGATTGAGTAGTCGGTCGGAAACATCGAAATCCCGAATTTAGCGTTCGCTAAGCCTGCAAAAGCCATGTGCCGCTCCTTAAGCGTGTCGAGTGATCAAGGTAGAACACTTTTTATGATACAGGGACGAAACGTTGTATCGAGCGCATTCTATGGCGACGCCTGATTTAAAAGGTGTGATAGCACCGGATACTAGAGGCCAGAATTTCTTTATTAATGATCGAACTCTTCAGGATCTTGCTCGGTTATATCTTGACGATGCACTTCGGGAAGCGATTTGGCCACAACTCGAGGAATTGGGATATCGGGCTGCAAACGACCTTGATCATCACGCCATGTCGGCAAATCGTCATACACCCATACTGCATCAACGCGACAAATATGGCCGGGATAGCCAATGGATCGAATATCACCCTAGCTATCACGCGCTAGAACAAGCTGCGTTTGGCGATTACGGGCTACATGCCATGTCGCATCGACCTATCTTGTCGAATTGGAAGAAGGTCTTACCGGTCTTCGCAAAACACTTGTATACGTTCCTATTCAATCAAGCCGAGTTTGGCCTAGGTTGTCCGATCAACGTCACCGACTCCGCTGCCCATGTAATTCGGCTCTTTGGCGACGAGGCGTTGAAGGCACGATTCCTCCCACGCATGCTTTCGACAAACTTGCCCGAGCTATGGCAAGGTGCGCAATTCATAACAGAGCAAGAAGGTGGATCGGACGTTGGTCAGATAACGACTCGGGCGGTGTTGGATCAAGGTGAATGGCGCTTATTTGGCGATAAGTGGTTTTGTTCTAACGCCGACGCCGATGTCGCGATGATCTTGGCAAGACCTGAAGGAGCTACGAAAGGAACGCGTGGATTGGCGCTCTTTGCGATGCCCCGGACGCTTGATGATGGCAGTCCCAATCACATCCGGATCGTTCGACTTAAAGACAAACTTGGTACGCGATCGATGGCTAGCGGCGAATTACGTTTGGAGGGTGCCTTAGCGCATCTAGTCGGGGAACAAGACGCAGGTCTAAAGCAAATGCTCGAAATGATCAATTGGTCGCGTCTGAGTAATGGCGTGAAGTCAGCAGCACTCATGCGGCGAGCGGTGCACGATGCGCTTACGGTGTCAAACCAACGTGTGGTGTTCGGGCAGACCTTAAAGGACTTGCCTCTTGCTCGCCGTCAATTGCTCAAATTGCGATTGGCATCCGAACAATCGATGTCTATGTGGGCGTTCACTGCGAATGAGTTGGATGTTCTCGAGACAGGCGGATTAGGTTCGAACCGAGCGAGTTCGATCGCTCGACTCGCGACGCCGGTGTTGAAGATGCGCGTGACGCGTGACGCGCGACAGGTGTGCGGCGACGCAATGGAAGTGCGCGGTGGCTGCGGTTATGTTGAGGATTTCGTGAATCCTCGCCTTGTCAGGGATGCGTATCTCGGGTCGATCTGGGAAGGCACATCAAACATCATCGCGATCGACGCGATCCGCAGGGCAATCAGTCGCGACAGCTGTCTGAGTCCCTACATCGCGGAATTTCAGGAACGGCTCGACGTTGTTCGGAGTTCTATACCCTCACTGGCGCAGGAGTTAGGCGAGTGGTTAGAGAAAACGGAGCGTGAAGTCGCAGGAGCAGCTGAACGTGATGAAGAATCTCGGTTTCGAAGCATGGTTTCCGCACTGTATCACGTAACTTCAGCTGTCTTAATGGCTTGGGAAGGTGTGTTGCTCGAAAAACAAACGGGCGACGCATCGCGATTACTTTGGGCTCGGCTCGCGTTAGACCACAAAGTGATTGAGAAAGGACCGCTGAGTCCGCCGCCAGAACGGCCGTCCTTATGTGATAGTTTGCTGCGAAATGAGGACGTCGAGTTATCCCAAGCGCGAGATTTGGTCAGGTAGCGGACGTTTGCGATAGCTGAAGTTTTCATGAAACCGCAAACTCCGACCTGGGGAGCGAGATTTGTCATGTGGGCGTTAGTTCGTAAGTTTCAAGACGTGTTCGTCGCTCTCGTGCCGATCGTCATACTCGGACTTTGCAGCAATGCAGGTTGCGCCGTCATACCAGAAACTGCGTCACTCGTCATTGAGTCCACGCCGAGTGGTGTAAACGTCAGATCCAGTGACGGTTGGCAATGTAACACACCATGTGAACGTAGCGTGTCGCGAGACTCTACTTTCGATTTTGAGCTGCGACGAGAGGGATATGAGTCTTTTGAAGATACCGTTGAAGTACCCGCATTTGTTCCGTCACGAGTAGGTACTTATGTTGGCACAGCTTTCGGCGTATTTACGGGCTTGGCAACAGTTGAGTTGGGTGAAGCCCTTGGATCGGTCGTGTTGGCAGTCTTCTTGGGCGGACACGCTGAGCCAATTGAGCTATCGACAGGCGAAAAGTTGAAGTTTGTCGCGAGTGGTGTGCTTGTTTATGGCGGTATTGGTTATGCAATCGATCGCGCGAGGGACCGTGTGCGCGCTAACCGACCGATTCGCGTAGATGTATCTCTGATAGAGCGGAACATCGACGGTAACGGTGAGCAGACCAATCTATCAGACTCGACGGATGTCATCGCTAAGTAGTGTGGAGATTGTGGACGAAGTTACCTCGTCTCTCCATTGGGTTCATTCATGGTCCGCGCTAGGTTCGGCGAATCCAGTCCGCATGATCTGCTCGAACACGTCTAGTTTCGCTTTTCGAAAGTCCGAGACCACATGAGAGTCCTTCTCGATCGCAAGTGTCTGATTTGTCGACGTCGTATATTGAGGCCATTCAGGTAGACCCGCGCCATTTGGATCGCCGGTTTTAGCGAAATTGACCCAGTATTGGCGCATGACGTTTGCTACTTTTTTGTCGGATTCATCCCAGAGTTCTGGATGCCCATCGACTGCGTTTCCGGCGGCGTGCGATTGAAATACGTACTGAATCTCGCCACCATGAAATGCCCCTAGCGATCGACCCAACTCGTCGAGCGGCGGCGCGTGATTGAATACATAGACAAATGCCTTCTTGCCTTGCATTTCAACATGCTGCGCCCAAGTGCGCATTTCCGCTCCGAAGAGCGCGTCCGACATGAGTTCTTGAGTCGCTAATTTGGTCGACTTTGTCGCATCATCTGAGTACGCTTGGATAAGTGACTCCGCGAATTTCGGTGTGCGGGAGTGGAGGTTCGATTTCCATTCCTCGATTGGAGCTTCTTCGACTTGCGGCCATAGCATGACGCCTTCATCTTTTGTGGATCCGATGATTGTGTCCACCTGGTTGGCGCGTCCATCTGACATCAACATGCGCATTTGAGCGGGAAACATCACGCCGTCAACGAAGATAGACCGCCACGGAACGTTTACCTGCGCTTCAGCGAGTCTTGCGGTAATTTCCTCGGCCGACATTTCTCGCATACGCTCGATCGCACGCGCGTCGTTGGTTTCACCACCGAGCGCCGTCGCGACGCTTTTACCGATGCCATAGCCGGACGTGTCGGGCAAACTGGGTGTATCCATTAACTGAAAGTCATCTGCGCTCTCAGTAAGCGTCGGGTGCTTCGCAAAACAACCCCCTGACTGACCAATCGCTTTCAAAAACAGTCCTTTCGCGAGCGGCGTCGCGACCAGATAGCAGACGCTCATGGATCCGGCGGACTCGCCAAAAATCGTCACGTTATCGGGATCGCCACCGAAGGCATTAACGTTCTCTTGCACCCACTTCAATGCGGCGACTTGATCGTATAAGCCTTGGTTACCGGAGACGCTGAATTCGGATTCGGCGCTTAGTGCAGGATGTGCAAAAAACCCCATCAATCCCAAGCGATAGTTCACCGTGACCACGACTACGCCGTCTTGTGCGAGTCTCGCTCCGCGGTAGATCGCCTCCGAACCTGATCCCATGATGAAAGCACCGCCGTGAATCCATACCATGACAGGTAACTTGCTGTCACTGGACGAAGCCCCTGTCCATACATTTAGATACAGACAGTCTTCGCTCGTCGGTTGTAACTCCATCGAGTAGAACCCTTGATCAAGAGACGGTTGATAACAACGCGGAGCGAATTCAGTCGCGTCTCGAACGTCGTGCCAAGCCTGTACAGGTTGGGGATTGCGCCATCGACGATCACCGACAGGAGGCGCGGCAAAGGGAATACCTCTAAAAACTCTAATTCCTGGAGCGACGTCGCTAATTACGCCTTGCACGGGTCCGTGTACCGTGTGCACGACCAATTCAGCTTCATTCCCTGCGTTCTCAGCCGTTTGATCAATACCAATGATCGGGATGAAGATGAAGCTAAATGCTGAAGCCAGCGCGAGCGTTAGGGATCGGTTCTGCATGGGCGGGGAATCATTTGTACACCAGAGGTAAGCCCGCCATTATCGCAGCGAGTATTCGTGCCGAGTTCGGCGAGAATATTCATGCGTATTCGGATTGAAACTGGAATTTGGTCAATACCCAGAAAAGATTCTGCTAACATTTGAGTAGATGAAGTGTTACGTATCGCGTACTGCTATTTGTCTGGACTTTTCACAATCTGATCGAACCAAGGGGTCTATTTTGAGTCGATTTTTTGTCTCTTGCGCGACACGGATGGTGCGTCGCAGATAACGGCGACTGGTTAACCCCTTTTTATGTTGAGATAAGAGTCAGTGAAAGCGATTAATTGCCTGCTCGCGGCCCTGTTAATAGGACTGGCGTATTTCGTACGGTTTGATACGTTATTAGTCGTCGCGCTTCTCACCACCTCAGTCCTGACGCTCTTGACTTTATTTCCATCCGTTCGGGCGATGTTGATACGAAGCTACGCACTCATCAACACCCTCATGATGTTCTTCTATTTCTACAGATTCTTTTCGGCCGTACCACTCCTTGATCACAGATGGTATGTGCAAATCGACTATCTTCCGATCTGGGTCGTTCTAATCGGTGCGTTCGCGTCCATGCATGTCTTAGCGGATAACAGTTGCTGCCTAAAGCGTGAGTATGAGAATCCCGAACGACTTGCATTGCCGCGTTTTTGGGTGAATTCCCGCGAACGGCACGCTTGATTTTGTCCGACGGGCTATCGCCGGCATTCATCCCTAAATTCTGAATCTAGCGCTATTCGAGCCTAGCTCACCCCGATCTACCACTCTCCGGTGTTGCTCATCGACGCCCAAGGTTCCTCAGGCGGTAATGGCGCGCCGTGTTGCAGGATTTCTACGCTTATGTTGTCGGGTGATCGAACGAACGCCATGTACCCATCCCTAGGCGGTCGATTTATCGTTATACCGCCATCTTGCAGACGTTTACACGTGTCGTAGATATTCTCGACCTGGTACGCCAAGTGCCCAAAGTTTCGTCCGCCTTCGAGCGTTTCAGCATCCCAGTTGTGCGTCAGTTCTACCTGTGCAGATTCGTCGCCTGGTGCGGCCAGAAAGACCAACGTGAAGCGACCTGCTTCATTGTCGATACGGCGTAGTTCCTTTAATCCAAGACGATTGCAGTAGAAGTCGAGAGACGCATCGATGTCGTTAACGCGAACCATCGTGTGC
The DNA here is from genome assembly GCA_021295855.1 of Pseudomonadales bacterium. Taxonomy (GTDB): domain Bacteria; phylum Pseudomonadota; class Gammaproteobacteria; order Pseudomonadales; family Azotimanducaceae; genus Bin55. The sequence continues at coordinate 23,593 of JAGWBO010000008.1, forward strand.
AAGTACTTCATAGCGCGTATTCCTATTTTCAGAGCATCGGTAGCTAATTTAACCCGCCCATAATGAGCCATGGCGAACCATGGGAGTAGATTTGGTGGACTTTCAAGCTAAGACATGCGTAGTTACGGGCGGCGCTAGTGGCATCGGTGCGGCGTGCAGTCGAGCGTTTGCAAAACTTGGTGCGAACGTAGTGATCGCTGATGTGAATGACGAGGATGCGCAAGCTGTAGCTGACGAGATCAACGGTCGTGCGGTTCACTGCGACGTCGGAAAACAGAGCGACATTGAGGCGACGGTCGCGATTGCAGAGGATGCCTTCGGTCCTGTAGATCTATTTTTTAGTAATGCAGGGATTGCGACTGGTGGCGATCCTCTGGAAACAGACGTTCAAGCTTGGTTTGATCAATGGGACATTAACGTAATGGCACACGTCTATGCCATTCAAGCAGTATTACCCGGGATGTTAGATCGTGGAAGTGGTTATCTCGTACACACTTCATCGATGGCGGGGATACTGACAACGCATGGCAACGTGCTCTACGCTGCAACAAAGCATGCCGTAGTGGCGATCGCTGAGTGGATGTCGATCACATACCACGATCAAGGGATTCGCACGTCGTTGCTCGCGCCACTTGGCGTAAACACCCCGATGCTTGGAAATGGGAATCGACGGTCGTCTTCCGCACGGACTGCAGTAGGACCTATCAAGGAACCCGAAGAGGTGGCAGATATGGTGGTCGAGGCTGTGCAGAACGAGCGTTTCTTGGTGCTGACCGACGAAATTGCACAAACTTGGATGGATCGCAAGAACAGCGATTTAGAACGGTGGCTAAATGGGATGCGCCGAATGCAACGCAAGATTGATGACGCGAAGCAGAAGGGTATATAGTGGTCGGAGTGACTGGATTTGAACCAGCGACCCCCGCCTCCCGAAGACGATGCTCTACCAGTCTGAGCTACACTCCGACAACTGGATTTATTGGCGCATCGAAGGTCACGAGCGCCAGGGAACGGGTATGTCAGCGACCAATTCTAGAAAGTGAGGTCGGCAAGTAAGGAAGGACGAAGCCGGATCGTCTTTAGACCGGAGTCGCTTATTGAATACGTTCTAAAGCGATGTCGGCCAGATGGTTCAATCCATCTCGATATCGACTTGGGGGTAAACGAAATAGAGAGCTCTTAGCGAGATGGGTTTGCGCAAGTGCGTTCGCTCGTGTGTAGCCTAAGGCGCCAGAGTTTTTGACGACGCGCATGATCTCCGCGGTATCTTCGGCGGATTGCTCACGAATTGCTGAACGGATGAGCTTCGCGTGATCTTCGGAACTGTAACGCATCGCGAATATGAGAGGTAGCGTGGATTTCCCTTCTCTTAGATCGTCACCAACATTCTTACCCAGATGGCCGCTGTCACCAGCGTAGTCGAGTAAGTCGTCCATAAGCTGATACGCGAGACCAAAGTGCAGACCAAATAAGCGAGCAGCTTCAATTTCGTCTAAACTCGCATTTGCGAGAGTAGCGCCGGTTTCTGCTGCCGCTTGAAACAATAGCGCACTCTTACAACGAATGATGTCCATGTAGTCCGCTTCGCTCAGATCTGGGTCACGTACGTGCTCTAGCTGCTTGACTTCTCCGGCAGCGATGAGATTCGTCGCTTCGCTAATCACCGACATGATGTCCATTCGGCCTAACTGAACCATGAGCTGAAACGAGCGTGAGTAGAGGAAGTCCCCGACCAAAACACTCGGTGCGTTTCCCCACAGCAAGTTGACGGTCTTACGTCCGCGCCGACGCTGGGAACGATCTACGACGTCATCGTGTAGCAGTGTGGCGGTGTGCAGGAATTCAAGCAAGACCGCGAGGACAACAATTTCATCGTGACGGTGTCCTAACGCACGGGCAACTAGCATCGCCGTCATGGGTCTCAATCGCTTACCACCGGATTGAACAATGTACTCACCTATAGAAGCGACGGTCGCAACGTCCGACGCTAGGTTTTTTTGGATCAGCTCCTCCGCAGCATCTAGCTCAGATTGGACGAGCTGCGTCACCTCACTCAGTGACGTTGGTAAGTGAGGATCTAGTGTAGGGATGGGTGAACTCAACAGAGGTTTGTCACTAAACGATAGGCGTACAAAGGATTTGCCGAAAAGCCTACGCGAATACGGGTGTGTCGCTAGGACGAGCGGGTGAGTAAAATTCTATTTGCAATCTGGCATATAAACCTATATGTCGGTCTGTTCTGCGCTATTTTTCGGCTAATTCTCGTTCAGATTAGTCAAGCGCTCCCGTAAGCACGATTTCTAGAGTTGCTGGCATGTTTGCAGTCATCGAAACTGGTGGAAAGCAATATCGCGTTGAGGAAGGCGCACAGCTATCGGTCGAGAAATTAGATGTGGAAGTTGGCGCAGAAGTCGAGTTTGATCGCGTTTTGATGGTTGCTAACGGTGAATCAGTCAAAATCGGCACGCCGCTGGTGGAAGGCGCGCGCGTGACAGGTAAAGTCGTCGAACAAGGACGCCGCGACAAGATTCGGGTTATCAAGTTCAAGCGGAGAAAGCACTACTTACGAAGGAAAGGCCATCGACAAAAGTTCACGGCCGTTCAGATCGTAGGTATTTCGCAATAAGGGGTCGGCATGGCACATAAGAAAGCAGGCGGCAGTACTCGAAACGGTCGAGACTCTGAGTCGAAACGCTTAGGGATTAAGCACTTCGGTGGAGAGCAAGTTCTGCCAGGTAATATCTTGGTCCGGCAACGAGGCACGAAGTTTCATGCTGGTGAGAATGTTGGCTGTGGTCGCGATCACACCCTCTTCGCCACGGCAGCTGGAAAAGTTGTCTTTCGCAAACACGGTGCCCATCAACGCACCTACGTCAGCGTAGCGGCAAGCTAACCCCAATCACCGAGCGACGACGGGATCGCATGCCGTCGCAGTTCTCATGCTTTTCGTCGATGAAGTTACGCTAGATGTGACCGCAGGTCGCGGCGGCGATGGCTGTATGAGTTTTCACCGAGGACCTAATCAGCCAAAAGGCGGTCCTGACGGTGGGAACGGTGGGAACGGCGGAAACATTGTCTTTCGTGGCGACGCCGCACTCAATACGCTGGTTGATTTCAAGTATCGACCGATCCTCAAGTCCGCGAATGGACGACAAGGTGGGAGTAGTGTGAAGACCGGCGCCAGTGGGGGCGATCTGGTTGTGGATGTGCCCTGTGGTACGAGTGTTGTAGACGACGCGACTCTTGAGTACGTCGCGGATATCACGTCACCAGGTCAATTGGTTGTCGTTGCTCGCGGTGGCGACGGCGGACGCGGAAACCACTCGTATCGTTCAAGTACAAATCGAGCACCCCGCGAATTTGAGCGAGGGACACCTGGCGAATCAAAGCGACTACGTCTGCATCTTAAGGTTCTTGCAGACGTCGGACTCTTAGGAAAACCCAATGCGGGTAAGTCAACGCTCCTGAGCGTCGTTTCCTCGTCTAAGCCGGCGATCGCGGACTATCCGTTCACAACTCTCGTGCCTAATCTCGGGGTCGTTCACGTTGATCCTGCGCGGAGCTTCGTGATGGCTGACATTCCTGGGTTGATCGAAGGTGCAGCGTCAGGGCATGGCTTAGGGACGCGGTTCCTCAAGCATCTTAGTCGCACGCACCTCCTGCTTCACTTGGTTGAGGTCGCGCCGCTAGATGGAAGTGACGCGTGTGAAAACCTGACGACAATCGAGCATGAGGTGAGTGAATTCAGTGTTGCGCTTGCAGAACGCGAAGTATGGACGGTCGTTACGAAAATCGATGCGGCAAGTACCGAAGAGGTACATGCCGTAACTCGTAGACTGAGAGCGCTGCATCCTGATCGACCGATCTTCGAGATCTCCGCAGCGACTCAACGAGGCATTAGAGAACTGACTTTCGCTCTGATGGAAGCCGTTGAGAGTAGACTAAAGCTCGATGCCGACGAATCAACGTCTTTGGACAAAGACGTCTTGACAGATATTTTGAATCGCACGAAGTCGCGGCCGACTCCTACAGCAGTCGACGGTGAGCAAGTCGAAGTGATTTATCAACGTGACTAATGATGCTAATACACCTGACCATAGTGGTTCCACTTGGGTACTAAAGATTGGTAGTTCACTGGTAGCGGACGGTTCTGGTTTGTCCGCACGTCGCCTTGACGCGCTATGTCAGCAAGTCACCGAGTTGCGGCGAGCAAACGTGAGTGTCGTGATTGTTTCGAGCGGCTCGATTTCAGAAGGTATGCATCGACTCGGATTGACCGAACGACCTCACGATCTACCAATGCTGCAAACGGCTGCCGCAGTTGGTCAAACAGGTTTAGCGCATGCGTACGCCACGAGATTTCAACGTGCTGGTTTCTACACCGGCATGGTGTTGCTTACGCACGACGACCTAAAGGATCGAGAGCGCTAGAAACGTGTCTCAAACACGACGTTATCCCTGTAATCAACGAGAACGACTCGGTTTCGACGGATGAGATCCGTTTCGGCGACAACGATACCTTAGCGGCGCGCGTTGCCGCTCTAATCCAGGCAAACGCACTCGTGGTACTAACGGACCAGGAAGGTTTGTTTGAGGCTGATCCTCGAGTAAACCCTGATGCCAAAATCATCAAGCAAGAATCGCCGTTCAATGATGCTCTGGACGGAATGGTAAATAGCGAGCCAGGGCGATTTGGGCGTGGCGGCATGCTTACGAAACTTGAAGCGGCACGATTCGCCGCAAGATCAGGATGTGATACCTGGATCGTTGACGGGCGTTCAACCGATACCGTAACTCGTCTCTTAGCCGGCGAAGAGGTCGGCACGCACCTTACTGCAAACATCACGCCTGTTGACGCGCGCAAACAGTGGATCGCCGGTCAGTTGCGAAGCCGAGGTGAACTTACGATTGATGATGGCGCGGTACGAGCTCTACGAAATAGCGGCGTAAGTTTGTTACCGATAGGTGTTACCGTGGTGATCGGCAATTTCCATCGCGGCGACGTCGTTACGGTATTGGATTCCGCGGGGAATGAAATCGCTAGAGGGTTGTCGAACTACAGTGATCACGAAGCGCGTGCGATCATGGGTCACGCCTCAAACGAGATAGAGGGATTACTAGGCTATATGGACGAACCCGAATTAATCCACCGAGACAATCTAGCGTTGATCTAGCTACTTAATGCCTTCACTTTGGCGTTTAAACGTGACTTATGTCGCGCGGCTTTATTACGATGAATCAGCCCTTTATGCGAGTATCGATCAAGAATGCTGGATACGGTGTCAAGCGCTTCTTGAGCTTGTGCTTTGTCGCCCGACTCAATTGCGGTTACAGTTTTCTTAATTGCGGTGCGCATGGTGCTCCGCTTCGCAGAATTACGCTGGTTGCGGCGTATGTTCTGTCGAACTCGCTTTTTAGCCGATAAGGTATGTGCCAAGTCGTTATCTCAGGAAGGTCGGACCATCATTGGAAGGGCGGAATTTTAGTTACTTGCGGATGCGAGACACGTTCTAACGGTCGCTTCCGTTGTGCTCAGAAGCATCGAGCCTGATTTGACGGACGACGCAGCATTAACTGAAGGAGACGGTACGACCAGCCTTACTAGCAAAGGTCTGGTTGTCGCGTCTCTCACCGGACTATCGCGAGTAGGCGGATTGACACGAGACGTCGTCATCTCGTATTTCCTCGGCGCAGGTCCGATTGCAGACGCCTTCTTTGTCGCATTCAAGATTCCGAATTTCTTCCGCCGACTATTTGCCGAGGGTGCTTTTCAGCAAGCATTTATCCCTGTACTTGCTGACTATCGAGAAAACCATTCCAATTCTGAGCTAAGTGATTTCATACGAACCGTTGCCGGAAATTTCGCACTGATCCTAATGGGGTTGTCGCTGGTTGGGGTACTCTTCGCTCAGCAGCTGATTGACCTCTTCACCTTGCGCGCTTGGGTCGGCGAAGCACGATATCAGGCAGCGGTTGACATGCTTCGAGTGATGTTTCCATACCTCGGACTCATATCACTCACGGCTTTTGCAGGCTCGGTACTCAATAGTTATCAACGATTCTCAATTTCCGCAGGCGCGCCTCTGCTGTTAAGTGTTTGCGTCATCGTGGCAGCGATCTGGGCGGCTATGCTCAACGGTCAGGTCGCGTATGCCATGGCATGGGGCGTTCTGGTAGCCGGGTTTCTGCAACTAGTAGTCCATCTACCTTCATTGCGACGACTGCGGTTATTACATTGGCCACGGGTGAGTTTTCGAGACGAAGGCGTACGTCGCATCCTCAAACTGATTGTGCCAGGTGTGTACGCGGCTTCAGCCGGACAAATAAACGTCTTAGTAGGGACGATTCTCTGCGCTCAGCTGACTGTCGGCACAGTGTCATGGTTCTATTACGCGGATCGGCTCATTCAGCTGCCGATGGCATTGCTGGCTATCGCCATGCAGACCATCCTGCTCCCGAATCTATCGCGTCTGTATCGAAAGGGAGATACTGATCTTTTTAGCGAAACCGTCGACTGGGGAGTTCGTGTAGGTGTTTTACTTGGACTTCCCGCAGCGGTCGCACTGTACTATCTCTCGAAGCCGATTCTTGCGACTGTTTTTCTGCGCGGCGCTTTCGAGGTTGCCGATGTTGAAATGACAGCGGTCGCTCTTCAAGCGTTCTCGATTGGTCTGTTACCTATGGTGCTAACCCGTGTGCTTGGGCCTGGCTATTTCGCACGCGAGGATATGCACACGCCATTCGTTTACGCAACGATTGGTGTTGGCGTGAATATAGTGCTCAGCTTAAGCCTCTTTTGGTGGTTAGGATTATTGGGAATCGCATACGCAACTACGGTCGCTGCTTTTGTCAATTGTTATCTTCTTATGCGTGGACTGCTCCGTGGTGGGCAATACCGCATGGGCAAATCAATGTGGCACTTCGCGCTTGCCAGCGTAGCGGGATGTGTGGTGATGGTTAGCTGCCTTGCCTGGCTCAACTTCGACTTTGAGATTTGGGTTAGCGTCACGGAGTGGCGCAGAGTCGCACAGATTGGCCTTTTGGTGACCGCTGGTCTTTTCGTGTATGTTGTCACTCTGCTGATCCTTGGCGTACGCCCCCGCCATTTGATGCATCGCGTTTAAGGAATCATGTGGAGTTAATTCGCGGGTTGCACAACGTGCGCCCTAAACACCGGAACGGCGTCATCACGATTGGCACGTTTGATGGTATTCACCATGGTCATCAAATGTTGTTGTCGCATCTTTCAGCCAAAACGCAAGAGCTGAACTGTACGAGCATGTTGGTGACGTTCGAGCCACAGCCGCGCGAATATTTCAGAGGTTCGATCGTACCCGCCCGTCTTACACGCTTCCGTGAAAAGATCGCCATCTTGCGGGAATTCGATTTGGATTATGTGCTTTGCATCCCGTTCAACGAAACCACGAGTTCGACATCGGCAGACGCTGTGATTAATGAGTTCCTAGTTCGAATACTAGGTGTGAAGTACCTCGTCGTAGGCGACGATTTTCGATTCGGCAGGAACGCCGAAGGGGACTATACGATGCTTCAGACTGCCGGGGATCGTCTTGGCTTTGGCGTGACTCACTTAGGCACCATGGTTTTCGACCATGAACGTGTGTCAAGTACTCGCATCCGTGACGCTTTGAGGGACGGGGATTTTCAGTTGGCCGAGAAGTTGCTTGGCCGGAAATACTTCATGATGGGCACGGTGGTTGTAGGCCAACGCATGGGACGACGGTTAGGAACACCGACGGCCAACATCCGCCTGCAGCGTTATCGGTCTGCATTGGAAGGTATATTCGCCGTAACTGTTTCCGGGTTGGATCGAACGTACGAGGGTTCCGCCTACGTTGGAACCCGTCCTACCGTTGATGGCACAGAACCCTTACTTGAAGTGCATTTGTTCGAGTTCGACCAGGATATCTACGGTAAGCTGATCACCGTTACCTTCCATCATAAGTTTCGCGATGACGTACGTTTTGATGGCTTGGATGCACTTCGGATTCAAATTTCTAAAGACCTTGAAATGACGCGAGACTGGTTCACGAAACACCGTGCGGAAATCAGCTAGCGTCAATCCCCACTGGTGGTGGTCGTTCGTCGGCGCAGCGGCGCTTGTCGTCGTAGATCAATACACCAAGTATGTTGCAACCGCAGAACTCCTTGATGGCGCTGTGTCAGTGCTACCGTTTCTATCGTTTCGTTACTTTTGTAACACAGGTGCTGCATTCAGCATCTTGCAGGGATATACCCACTTTTTGACGTTTGTAGGCGTCGCATTCGTGATTTATTTCAGCTGGGAAATTTGGCGACTGCGCCGGATTGAGAATCCGCCCGTTCTCTTCGTAGCGGCGTTAACGTTGATATTGGCTGGAGCTGGCGGAAATTTGATCGATCGCGCGATGCAAGGATGTGTCGTCGATTTCATTCACGTGCATTACGACTGGTTCAATTTCCCGATTTTCAATGTTGCTGATTCCGCAGTTTGCATTGGTGCTGCTAGTTGGATTCTTGCAGCGCTGCTACACCGTGAGCAACCTAAGAGCGAAGTCGCGGAATAGCAAGATCACCCGACCGACTCGTAGCGTGCTACGCGAGTGCGAAAGGTGATTGATGTGACGAGGTTCGCGGATGCCCCCTCCGGCCTGATCCGTTAGCAGCCTCGACGGTTACCGTTCGTCGTCTAGCGCTTCAGCCGTTCGTGGGGATTCGGGGATATGAATTTCCAACGGCGGTGGGACCGCTGGACGATCCAATAACCCGAACGACATGATGTTCGCCAAGCTCCGGTCGCGATTCTTAATCGCATCCCGCAGTACGAGTCTGCCTTCGTTGTTAAAACCGTCGTAACTTGGGAAGTTCAGTGCGAGGACGCGTAATGCGTCATTCGCCGGTTTATCTAAGCCTAGTTTGTAATTTGCTTCGACTACGATCGCCAAGGCTTCGGGGACCGATGAACTCGAGGGGAAGTTCTCAACAATACCGGCTGCGCGGTTTGCCGCCGCAACCCACGTGTCATGGTTGAGGTAAAACTGCGCGATCATCAATTCGTGCTCAGCAATGATGTTTCGCAGGTGCAACATACGTGCTTTCGCGTCTTTCGCATACAGACTGTTCGGATATTTCTCTAACAGCTCATTGAATTCAATGAACGCTTGCTTCGCAGCGGTAACGTCACGGGACGCCTGTGGTGAACCTAGAAAACGATCAAAAAAGCCGCGATTCTTTTCGTAGCTTGCTAAGCCTCGCATGTAGTACGCGTAGTCCGCGCGAGGGTGTTTGGGATGAAGTTCGATGAAGCGTGACGCGGCCACCGTCGCGGCTTCGAAATCGCTCTTCATGTAATTCGCATAGATCAATTCGAGCTGGGCTTGTTCCGCGTACTGGCCGAACGGGAAATGGGTCTCGATGGCCTCGAGTCGGTCGATGCCTACTGTGTAATTACCTGAGCGAATCGAAGACTGCGCAGCTTCGTATAGTTTTTGCTCACTAGTCAGCTCAAGTTCTTCCTTTGTCTTGATGTTCGAGAAACTAAGCGAGCTACAGCCTGTCACAAACCACGCGACGAGCACGCCAATAAAGAAGACGCGAATAGTTTTCAAAAAAATGCCCCAGAGCGAATGCCGTATTTTAGGTAGACAAGCGCGTGGTAGATAAGTCGCGTTCGTATCGAAGGTCCGTTTTAATCGAGCCATCGGAGGCGGGCGAACGCCTTGATCGTGTGTTGGCGCAACGTTTGTCCGATGTATCACGATCTCAATTGACAAAGTGGATCAAGGACGGTTCGATTTCGGTTGACGGTCGCACGCAGAAGCCGAATCACAAACTGAGCGGTGGCGAATTGGTCGAGATTGATGGCACGTTTCAACCCAAACAGGATTGGGACACTGCTGCAGAGATCCCGATCCATATTGTGTTTGAGGATGAAGATTTGCTCGTCGTCAACAAACCCGCTGGATTGGTAGTTCATCCGGGAGCTGCGACCGTCGCGCCTACTCTGGCCAATGGATTGCTGGCGGTTCGGCCGGCACTCAGCGCACTACCGCGCGCGGGGATCGTACACCGCTTGGATAAAGACACAACCGGACTCATGGTGGTTGCCGCGACGGAACTCGCTCGGGTGCGATTGATCGCGGCATTAGCGCTACGCGCGGTTTCGCGGTCGTACGTGGCGGTCGTCGAAGGGAACCTAACTCAGACGCGCGAAATCGATCTGCCGTTGGGACGCAGTCCCCGTGATCGGACTCGACAGACCGTCCGCGTCGATGGTCGAGAGGCTGTTACACTGCTAACGCCGATAGAGCGTTTTCGCGTACATACACTGGTTCGCGCGCAACTACGGACAGGTCGAACGCATCAAATCCGAGTCCATGCCGCACGTGTAGGACTCCCATTGGTGGGTGATCTCAAATATGGCGCAAAACGACGAATTCCGCCGTCTGCTAGCGACGAGGTGAGTGAGACACTCCGTAAGTTTCAACGTCAAGCGCTCCACGCAAACCAACTTGCATTTGATCATCCTCGTTCGAAGCAACTGATGAGTTTTGAAGTACCAATGCCCGAGGACCTTGACTCGTTAATAGACGTACTGCGAAGGGATGCGGACGAGTTCTTATAACTCAATTCGACCGATTCGATCATTAGCGTCAGCGCGAGAGTGGTACGAGATCGACCGCGATAGGCAGATTTAGTCAACTAGGCAGCATATACGACTAAAATTGCCCGCCTGCCGCGAGCGTCCTCGTGTTCAACTAGCGCTCGCTCCCGCCAACCGCGCACTTCACAGCTGCTACTCGCTATGCTCGCCTAAGTTGTGGGCGTTAATCGGTCACCCATAACGACATCATAAATCTCGAATCTCATGACTGAAATGCTCTCTGGTGGCGAAATTCTGATTCGAGCACTGCAGGACGAAGGTGTAGAACAAATCTTCGGCTATCCTGGCGGCGCAGCGTTACACATCTACGACGCTATCTTTAAGCAGCAGAAAGTTGAACACATCCTCGTTCGACACGAACAAGCTGCAACTCATATGGCGGACGGGTACGCGCGTGCGACCGGTAATCCTGGGGTGGTCTTGGTTACGTCCGGACCCGGTGCGACGAACGCCATCACAGGTATAGCAACCGCGTACATGGACTCGATCCCGATGATCGTGATCTCAGCGCAAGTGCCACATGAAGTCATCGGAACCGATGCATTTCAAGAAACGGACATGATTGGAATTTCACGACCGATCGTTAAGCACAGTTTCATCGTAAAGACCGCCAAAGAGATTCCGTGGCTCGTTAAGCAAGCGTTCTACATTGCGAAGAGTGGTCGACCTGGGCCGATCGTCATTGACATACCGAAGGACACGACGGATCCAAACGAACTGTTTGAGTATTCATATCCGGAAAGTGTCAGTTTGCGCTCTTATAAACCCGCATTGAAAGGTCATTCGGGTCAAATTCGAAAGGCTGCAGTCGCGTTACTAAAGGCGAAAAGACCCATCATATACGCCGGTGGTGGTGTGGTTCAAGGTGCCGCGGAAGACGAGCTGGTGGCCGTGGCGAGGTTAACGGGCTTCCCAGTGACCAACACGCTTATGGGTCTTGGGTCATTTCCCGGGAATGATCCTCAGTTTGTCGGCATGTTAGGCATGCACGGAACTTTTGAATCAAACAATGCAATGCATCACGCGGACTTGATCCTAGCAGTAGGCGCGCGTTTTGATGACCGTGTGACTAACAATCCGGCCAAATTCTGTCCTGGCGCAACCATCATTCACATTGATGTTGATCCCGCGTCAATTTCAAAGGTCATCACGGCCGATATTCCGATTGTGGGACCTGCGAAGCCGGTGTTAGCCGAACTTCACGCTTCGCTTCAGGCGGAACTGGCTAATCATCCTTTCGATAAATCAAGTTTAGAGGCCTGGTGGAAGCGGATCGGGCAATGGCGTGATGCGCACGGGCTTGACCATGACCAACGACGTCGAAAGAGTGAGAGCGGTCAGTTGTTACCTCAGCAGGTCATTCAAGCAGTGTATCGCGCGACGCGGGGTGAAGCGTTTGTCACTAGTGATGTCGGTCAGCATCAGATGTTTGCCGCTCAGTACTACAAATTCGGACGCGGACGTCAATGGATAAATTCTGGTGGGCTTGGCACGATGGGCTTTGGTCTTCCCGCCGCGATGGGCGTTCAGTTTGCAGTGCCTGATGCGACAGTCGTTTGTGTCACAGGCGAAGGTAGTTTTATGATGAATATGCAGGAGTTATCGACCTGCATGCAGTATGCACTACCTATCAAGATCGTGAACCTAAACAACCAAGCACTCGGCATGGTGAAACAGTGGCAGGATATGCAGTATGGTGGGCGGTATTCGCATAGCACCTATCGTGATGCGTTACCGGATTTCGATCAACTCTTGCGATCGTTCGGTCATCACAGCTTTACGGCGCGTACATTGGACGAGCTCGATGCGGTCGTAGATGAGGCGTTCAGTGATGAATTAAAAGACAAGCTGGTCTTTATCAACGCATACGTTGATCCTGATGAGCATGTTTATCCGATGCTTGTTCGTGGCGGCGCACTTGAGGACATGGTACTGTCCAAAGGAGTAGCGTAGTGCGCCGTCTATTAGCAGTTCTACTTGAAAACGAAGCTGGAGCACTATCACGTGTGATCGGCTTGTTTGCACAAAGGAACTACAACATCGAGTCATTGACGGTTGCGCCGACAGAAGATCGAACGCTCTCGCGGTTGACACTGTTAACAGAAGGCGACGACGAGAAGATTGAGCAGGTGACTAAGCATCTGAACCGCCTGATCGAGGTGGTCAAAGTCAACGACTTAACCGAAGGCGCTCATATCGAGCGGGAATTGATGTTGATCAAAGTCCGGGCTGAAGGCAATGGACACCGCGAGGAGCTCTATCGCACTTGCCGCATATTTCGAGGTACTGTGGTAGACGTGACTCCGGACTCGTACACGGTGCAACTGACAGGTCCAACCAAGAAGCTACTCGCGTTCATGCGTGCTATCGGTGAAACATCGATTTTGGAAGTCGTCCGAACTGGTGTTTCAGGCATTGGTCGTGGCGACAAAATTCTTGAACTTTAAGACTACCCAAGACAGGTAATACCATGCAGGTCTATTACGACAAAGACGCGGATTTATCCCTCATCCAGAGCATGCAAGTGGTGGTTGTGGGTTACGGTTCGCAAGGCCACGCGCACGCGAACAATCTCCGGGATAGTGGTGTAACGAATATCACTATTGCGTTGAGAGACGGTTCTGGCTCTGCGACGAAGGCGCAAAACGCCGGTTTCGTGACCAAACCAACCAGCGAAGCGGTGCGGGATGCAGATCTCGTGATGATCCTAACACCCGACGAGCATCAGCGAGATATATACGCCAACGAAATTGAACCGAATATCAAGGAAGGTTCTGCGATCGCGTTTGCCCACGGTTTCAACATTCACTTCGGCTTGATTGAAGCACGTCGTGACCTCGACGTAATCATGATTGCGCCGAAGGGACCGGGACATACTGTTCGGTCGACGTATACTGAAGGTGGTGGTGTGCCTTCGCTCATCGCCATTGGTCAAGATTCGACCGGCCAAGCGAAAGAAACTGCGCTTTCTTATGCGATGGCGATTGGCGCGGGTCGAGCGGGAATCATTGAAACGACGTTCCAAGAAGAAACAGAAACGGACTTGTTTGGGGAACAAGCTGTTCTGTGTGGTGGCGCAGCGGCATTGGTTCAAGCCGGATTTGAGACATTGGTAGAAGCTGGCTACGCGCCGGAAATGGCGTATTTCGAATGCCTGCATGAACTCAAGCTGATCGTCGATTTCTTTTACGAAGGCGGCATCTCGAATATGTGGTATACAGTTTCCAACACGGCTGAGTACGGGGGATTAACTCGGGGAACTCGAATCGTCAACGACGAGACTAAACAGGAGATGAAACGAATTCTTGATGAGATTCAAACAGGCAAGTTCGCTCGCGAGTTCGTTGCAGAAAACCAGGCTGGCGCGACGACGATTAAGGCAATGCGACGACTGAGTCAGGACCACCAAATTGAGCAAGTTGGTGCTCGGTTACGAGCCATGATGCCTTGGATCGAAGAAAATAAACTAGTGGATCGTTCCCGCAACTGACGCAATGAATGAGAAACGCCGCGAGTTTTCAGTCGTGAACAAGACGCGAGACATTGCTGCACAGAATCGACGTCGTGGCGTGTTTCTTTTGCCGAATGCCATTACGACGGGTGCCATGTTCTCTGGGTTCTTCGGCATCGTTGCAGCGACTGAAGGCAAATTTCTCTATGCGGGTATTGCGTTGCTCGCGGCGATGATTCTTGATGCTTTAGACGGGCGCGTTGCGCGGGCGATGAACGCCGAGAGCGATTTCGGCAAACAGTTCGATTCGTTGTCGGACATGGTCGCGTTCGGCGTGGCACCGGGCGTGTTGGCGTTCGAGTGGGGGTTGAACTCGCTCAGTCAGATCGGCTGGGCAATTACCTTTCTTTATATGGCGTGCGCGGCACTTAGGCTGGCAAGGTTCAATATCGCCGGGGACAGTTCGTCGTTTAGCGGTTTGCCATCACCGATGGCTTGTGGTATTGTCGCATCGGCAGCTTGGTTGTGGGGTGACTTCTTTACAACGCCACCGCACATCGCGGTTGTCATCGTGATGGCTGTGTTGGTCGTTGGCGCTGCGTTGCTGATGGTTTCAAACATCCGGTATTACTCACCAAAACTCTTTCGAATTAGGGGACGAATTCCGTATGTTTCGTTCGTCGTGTTGGTGCTTGTACTGGCAGTGATTTTCGTAAATCCGCCGCTCGTTTTCTTCATTTGCACGATGGGCTACGCGCTTTCTGGACCGAGTGAATACGTCTGGCGCCGATTCAGAAAGTCAACACCGATTGAAGAAGATTCCGACGAGTAAGCTCGTTGCCCGGTACCTTACACTTTAGCGTCATCAGGACAGAACTTCCGAAGAGTAAACCGTTCTAAACAGATGGGGAGGGTTGAGCGATGCTAATTCGAATTCCACGACGAGGTGATCCAAAACAGTCTGAGATCACGCCTGAGCGCGTCTACCGTGCGCGAAGAGACATCCTGAAAGGTTCCGGTGCACTGGCAGCCCTTGCCGCTATTCGCACGAATGCCTTACCTTCAGACTGGATAGACTCAAAGGGATACGCAAAACACGAACCTGCGCCTGATTTAGAAATCACGCCGTCGCCATATACGACGCAATACAACAATTTCTACGAATTTGGCACCGATAAAGATGACCCGATGCGTCACGCGGACGCGATGACCATAGATCCTTGGTCTATCGAAGTTACTGGTCTTGTTGCGAAACCAGGTAAGTACGCGATTGAAGACGTTTTGGCAGGTATTGATCTGGAGGAACGGATCTATCGGTTGCGTTGCGTTGAGGCTTGGTCCGCCGTGATTCCTTGGGTTGGATTCCCCATCAAAAAGGTACTTGATAAATACGAACCACTTGCGTCCGCGAAGTACGTCAAATTCACTACGTATTTAAATGAAGATGAGATGCGCGGCACACGTTCATTTTTTAGCAGCATCGATTTTCCATACATAGAAGGGTTGCGATTAGATGAAGCCTATCACGACTTGGCGATTTTCGCGGTCGGTATGTACGGTGATGAATTGCTAAATCAAAACGGCGCGCCGTTTAGGCTGGTAGTGCCGTGGAAATACGGCTTCAAGAGTATCAAGTCGATCGTCAAAATAGAACTTATGGAACGACAACCGCCTACGACTTGGAACAATAGTGCGCCGCAGGAATATGGCTTCTATTCGAACGTCAATCCTGAGGTCGACCATCCACGCTGGTCACAAGCCAGTGAACGAGTACTCGGCTCTGGTCTATTCGCCCGAAATCAGCCGACATTGATGTTCAACGGCTATGCCGACCAAGTCGCGTCAATGTACGAAGGCATGAACCTCCGACGCAACTACTAACTCGTTCGGTCCAACTACTTTTACGTATTTAGCTGAACGAAACGGAATCTGGAGCAGTTATCGCGATGGACGTTCGTCGCACAACACCGCAACTCGGTGTAGCTCGCGTTCCTCATAACCGTAGTCTGGCGGCGCGCAGTGTTGAACGCATCGATTGTCCCAAATAGACAAGGTACCCACTTCGTAATGCACACGCGCTTGATAACGGACACGAGTGCAATGCTCTTTCAGCATATTGAGAATACCGTTACTCTCATAGTTGGATAAGCCAGCAATACGCCGTGTAAATCCGGTGTTGACGTAGAGCGCTTTGCGGCCTGTTTCAGGATGCGTTATCACAACTGGGTGTTTGGCCGGTCTCTTGATGAGATCGATATCAAAGTTGCGTCCGTCGTGTTCTGCGTCGAGTTTTTCGAGCAACTCTTTCATAGGCTCGGACAGGTCTTCGTACGCCTTGTATTGCGACGCGTACACGGTGTCCCCTCCGACCGAGGGTACTTTCCGTGCTAACAACATCGAGATCTTCGGTGGAATCTCTTTCCAACTGACGTCCGAATGCCATCCTTCAGCACTGGCTCGACCCTTGGGTCCCGAGCGAATATTGAGCATGTCATCGAAACCGTCGACAGTCGGAGAATACCCATGTACATCCAAATCGCCCCACAGTAATCCAAATTGGCGCAGATCTTCATCGCTTAGGTGCGCTTGACCGTGGATGGCGAGTACCGAGTACTGCATGAGTAATGCGTGGACGGTTTCAAATCCACCATCGTCGAGATCTTTAAGGTCTAAGCCGCGAACTTCGGCACCAAGTGCCCCACTTAAAGGTCGAATGTCAAGATCTGGCTCGATGTTGTTCTTCGTGTCAAATACAGGTTCCGCCATCGAATTTACCTCGCGAAGCTCTTAAGTGGCTGGTGAATTGCGTGCGTTGAAAGCATCTTCGTAGTTGTACGTACTAAAGTGACGTATTCTGGTTGAATGCACCCAAACGCCGCTACATTTTATGTGGGAAACGTCGAAGACTTACGCAATCCTCGTTGGACTTGCAGACGTACGCCACAAGCAACACAAACTAACAAATAAGTTCTAGTTAATTTCGTTGTGGTGAGTTACATAGAAAAAGCGCTCAACCACGGCAAACTCAAGGGAAGGTGTCGCATAAATCGGCGCGACAAAGGAGGGTATGCTGAGCAAGGTTGCCGCCGTTGAGCGCTAAATTTTGTCCGTTGCTACGCTACTTGCGCCTCCTTGACTAAAATGTCGTATGAGAAAAGACTGGCCATTCCTCGAGCTTTCAATAAACGACGAGCCGTCGCTGCTCTAAACCATGTGATCACACCACATGGTGGAATATGCGTCCGTGCGAACCAGTCCGAAAAGCACAACACACGGAACCTGGCAGTCTTACCTACCATCTTCTCCGCATTCCGGTGTTGGTGCAATTTCTCCACTTAGTCTTCTTTTTGTTGATGCTTGTTTGGTTTCTTGTCTGGTCTTTATACGTCTATTGTATAGTCGTGTCAAGTGCACTGTCTAGTGGTGCGCTTTTAGTTGCCTCACGAATAAACGTCAAACACTCGGTGAGTTCACCATGAATGGAACGAAGTTGCTCGACGAAACGGGTAGCATGGGGATCGTTTGGGAGTAGCTGCCGAGTCGTCTCGCGTTGAGCCAACCCACGCATGTCTGCAACGCTCTGGTAGAGACTCACCACATCCGCTACCGCGATACCTGCAATCCGATGAGTTGATTTTGCGAGACGAGCTAACTCGCTTGCTGACAGCGAAACATTCGAATCGCCGACTGCTTCATTGCGCATTGTCAATGCATGTTTGATCTCAGTAAGCACTGTCTCCCAGGTCAGGTCACTGCTGCCGTCGAGCAACGACACGCCTTTCTGCTTAGCCTCGTTCTGGTATTGACGAAATGAATCTGGGTCATTTAAAAACGAAACTGCAATTAAGTGACAGTCAGAGTGGTCGAATTCGTCGATTTGAGTTCGCAACCAATCGATATAGTCCAAATCCCACGCCGAGGGGAGCTCGATGACGGCTGCATCCAAGCCATCGTGTTCGAGTCGCTTTAGATACCTAAAAAATGTTTCTACGTCTTCAATGTTGGGAGCAACGGTTTGTAGTTCATCGTTTTCAAACTTAGTGTCGCGGAGGTCCATCAGGCGCCAGCCGACAACCACAATGCGAGATGTAGAACTTAGTTCGGGCGTGACGTGAAGACCGGGCGACGCGTGCAATTGAGCGACAAGCTGATGAATTTCATCATCGCTTTTCGTGCACAATTCCCCGATTGAATAACCAATCCCCGATTGAATTAGTACGTTCAGTGCTTTCATACGTTCTACTTGATCAGGCGTGTAGTAGCGTGTGTTTCCCACGCGCTGTATCGGCTCCAGTTGACCACGTTTATCCCACGCACGCAGAGTTTCGACACGAATCCCTGAGAGGCGGCTTGCAGTACTGATCTTGACTAGATTTTGTCGAGTTTCGAGGGATGACATTCTTCTTCGTGTCTAGTATTGTCTATGTTGATAAGCTGATTCTAAGGGAATTGTCGACTTCGCGCAAGTAATTGTTTAGTGTATATAAATATAGTTATAAGCACGTAATACGATTTGGCAAATGCATTGTTTAGTTCAATAACGGAGCAATCAGACAAAATACTTCTAATTGTTAGTGATTGTTTAGGTTTGCTTAGCTTGTTAGTAGGAACTGACCAATTCGACAAATATCATTGAGTCCATCCTGAGGAATTCAAAAGCAATGTATACGAGAATTGGCGATTTGTTAGAGCGACGCGCTCACCTGTCTCCGCAGCGGATTGGGTATATCGATGAGACGGGTGAACGGTTGACATTCAAAGAACTCAACGACCGAAGTAATCGCATCGCGAACGCATTTCTAGCGGACGGGATCACCGCCGGCGATCGAGTTGCATTGCTCCTGATGAACTGTAGCGAGTTCGTCGAACTGTTCTTCGCGCTTGGAAAGA
The DNA here is from genome assembly GCA_021295855.1 of Pseudomonadales bacterium. Classification (GTDB taxonomy): domain Bacteria; phylum Pseudomonadota; class Gammaproteobacteria; order Pseudomonadales; family Azotimanducaceae; genus Bin55. The sequence goes on from JAGWBO010000008.1 coordinate 42,594, forward strand.
TCGGCTGCGTGGTGGTTCCGCTGAACTGGCGATTGGTACCGGACGAGCTCGAATTCATACTTCACGACAGTGGCGCGACGAAGCTTGTGTTTAGTGATGAATTCGCGGAGACGGTGACTGAGCTTTATAGCCGCGGCGACAAAACTGACATTCGTGAGTGGCTTCACGTCACCCGAGAAGAGTGTCTACCGTTCGCGATTAACTATGGTGCGTTTCGTGATGTCGGTACCGAAACACCGCCACAATCCAGTGTTTCGCTAGACGATGTGCTCTACATCATGTACACATCTGGTACTACGGGACTGCCAAAAGGTGTTGTTCACACCCACAGGAGTTCATTTGCCGGTACACTAACGATCGCAGCGACAACGTACTTCCGCGAAGACGACGTGTTTCTTTCGCCACTGCCAATGTTTCACGTCGGGGCACTCACGCCGCTGACGTTATCAATCTATCGCGGCATTCGTGCTGTGGTTATGAGGAACTTCGATCCGGTAACGGCTTGGCAATTGATTGACCGGGAGCGAATCACAGTTGGTTTGCTCGTGCCCGCGATGATGAACTTCATGCTTCAGGTTCCCGATCTTCAGCGATTCAACATCGAACAGTGGCGTTGGATCATGACCGGCGCAGCACCAGTACCTTATGCAATGATCGAAGCGTATACCAACTTAGGCGTAGATGTCATGCAGGTTTACGGTCTAACGGAATCGTGTGGACCGGCGTGTCTATGCTCAGGGGCGGAATCACTAGAACGGATAGGTACTACAGGGCGATCGTTCTTTCATACCGATGTCAAGGTCGTTCGGCCTGATGGAACCGTTTGCGCACCGGATGAAGCAGGCGAGGTATTAGTTCGCGGCGAACACATAATGCGCGAATACTGGAATCGACCAGACGCAACAGCGGAAACGATCGTCGACGGTTGGTTGCACACTGGCGATATTGGCACACAGGATGCTGATGGGTTCGTGTACATTCAAGACCGTCTGAAGGACATGATCATTTCAGGTGGCGAGAACGTGTATCCTGCAGAGATCGAGAACCTGTTGTTGACGCTTGACGGCGTGAGAGATTGCGGCGTGATCGGTCAGCCTAGTGAACGATGGGGCGAGAGTCCCTACGCGCTCGTCGTACGGCAGACGGATTCACTAACAGAAGCGTTGGTTATGCAGTTCTTGGATGGCAAACTCGCGCGGTTCAAGATGCCTTGCGGGGTTGCGTTCGTTGACGAAATCCCGCGCAATCCCAGCGGCAAGATATTGAAACGAATACTCCGAGATCAGTATCCGGGTCCAGCTCCGGTCTAGTCAAATGACACTTGAAGAGCTCGAGAATCGGCTGTTGCCTTTTTGTGAAGCGCATTTTGAGGCGACGGTCCTTAAAGTCGATAACGTGCGGAATATGCCGGGACATGCGGGATTTTCGTACGGCTTCGACGTGTCGACGTCCGAAGGTTCGTCGCGCTGGTATATTCGTGTACCACCTCCTAACGTGAACTGGCGAGGTACGGCAGATGTGCTACGCCAGGTAGAAGTACTCAATGCACTGGAAGGTACGCAAGTTCCACACTGCTCGGTGAAATGGTCGGGTGATGACCTGCAATGGTTTGGTTGTCCGTATTTCGTGGTGCCATTCGTTGAAGGCGATACGCTCAAGGTTTCACCAGGTGAATGGGCTAGCGAATTGACCGACTCGAAGCTAGCGGACCTCGGTCGTCAAATCATGGGAGCACTTGCGAACGTACATAAGGTAGAGACTGAAAAAGTACCGTATCTTGGAGATCCGATCCCTTTCTCTGACGATGTTGAGCGATGGGACCGGTTCTATGAACGATCCGCAGACCCACACCTACTTGCTCGAGTTCCAGAGTGCCGAAGTCGTCTTCTCGAGACATTACCCCACGGTGCGCCGGTGGGGATTTTTCATGGTGACTTTCAAACTTCGAACATGCTGTGCTCGTTCGACGGAAATTTGGTCGCCGTAATTGATTGGGAACTGACTGGTGTCGGCGCGACTTTAAACGATGTGGGTTGGATCTGTACGTTTAGCGATCCAGACGCTTGGTCGAAGGAGCAGGGCGGGCGACCTATGTTCTTGGATCCTCAGACACTCTCCGACTTCTACGTTGAAGCGTATGGTGAATCACTTCCCGATATTGGTTGGTTTCGCGCTTTGGCGGCTTACAAATTCGCCATCATCACCGGGTTTAACTTAAGTTTGCACCGTCGTGGCAAGCGACCTGATCCCAGCTGGGAACAAACCGCTCTCTCAATGACTCCGTTAATTAACCGCGCACTTGAGCTGCTGGGTTAGAAACTGGGCTACTTATTCAGCTGTCAGACGTGATTAGGTCCCTCGGATAGGACAGTATCTAGCCGTTACGCGAATTCGAGAATCGACCGACCCGCGATTTTCCCTTCTTCGAGCGCAGTCGTCGCCTCGTTGATCTCATCAAT
>JAGWBO010000008.1:45087-50421 GCA_021295855.1 Pseudomonadales bacterium
TCCAGAAACTGTGGGAAGTCGCGATCAGGACAACACGAACCGCCGATCGAACCGCGAAACTGCTTCTCGGTCCCAAGGATTTCACCTGCGTTCAATTCAACCGTTGTTTGCGGCACGCCTACAAGTACAGCGGTTCCGCCTTGGCGTGCGCCGAATCGACCAGGCCGAACTGCCGGTACGATCTGCTCCATGGTCACTTTAAGTCCGATGCAATCAAATGCGAAATCTGCACCTGTGATGGGTCTGCCTCCCATCGCGAATCCTTCATGTGACGTCATCTCGTGAATGGCTTCCACCGGATTTACCTTCGACGCATTGACTCCATGCGTGGCGCCGAATCGCTTTGCGAACTCAAGCTTTTCATCGTCGAGATCGACCGCGATGATCGGGTCCGCGCCTCGAAATCTTGCGCCAACGATCGCTGAGAGACCTACGCCACCAACTCCAAAAACGGCGACCGAATCGCCAGGTTTGATTTCAACGGTGTTAATAGCTGCGCCCGCACCAGTCATAACGGCGCATCCAATGATTGAAGTCACATCTTTTGCGATGTCCGGTTGAGCTTTAACAACGTACTGTTGATCAGCAATCGTGTGGTCAGCCCACGTGAAAACGTTTTGTGAGACCGCGTCTCCAAATGACGTAGAAAGAGTTGCCGCAGCTGGTCGTGCGTCCGTCATCTGAGAGTTGCGTGGAACCCAAGTCACCAGCACCGTATCCCCTTCAACAACGTGGGTAACTTCAGATCCTGCCTGTAGGACGACCCCGGTTGATTCGTGACCTAGTAGCGTCGGACCGCGACGGGGATTGTGCATTTGATGCAGTTGAGAGTGGCAAATACCCGAAGCGTATTGCTTGACCACAACCTGAGTGGGTCCGGGATCCGGGATCGTGATTTCTTCGACGTTTAAGGGCGCTTGTTCCTGTGGCAGTACGACTACGCGAGCTGAGATGGGCATGGTCTACTCGGCAAAAGTTAATCTTGGTTCGTGAATGCTAGCGCAATGAGTTGCCAGATCTATCCCGTTTTGAATTGCGCTCATTACCACTTTCCTAGCGATGCGCTAGTTTCTTGCGAAGGCTCGGATAGTTACGGCTTCGCGTACACGTCATCGATTTCGCCGTCACGGACGCGACGTTGAATCCAGTGCTTACTGGCTGTGTGCAGCTCCTCGTCATTAATCGAGCGACCGTACGCAATTTGTTCGAGTGCATAACACAAGCCGTGCACCCGAATCTGGGCGAAATCCTCACGGCTAGGATCAACGAAGTAGTGGTCAATCGTGGCTGTGAGCGCACGATCGCCTCCCCATGCCCAGATTCCAGCGAAGTCCACAAACCCATTGGCGGTTGCGGTGTCCGCCCAGTCGATCAAACCTGAAACCTTCGCGTGATCGTGCATCAAGATGTGTTCCACGCCAAGGTCGTTGTGTGTGGTGACCTGGTGCTTCGTACGTTCACGCATGTGGTACGAGGAAAGCGCATTTCTTACCTGCTGTTCAATTTCGTGATCTAGGTCTGGTTGTGCCTTCGTGACAACCTCGTCGAAGCCCTCGCGCCATAGAGAGAGCGGGTCGACCGGCACGAGCGGTCGAGTGAGAGATTGTTGGTGAAGCACCGTCAGAACTTCACCTATTGTCTTGCCGATTGCGGTGAGATCGCAGGAGTCGCTTTCATATCCGAGTAATGACGAACCCGGAAGATAGGCGTATCCGGCAAACGGTTTGTGAAAGTTATTCGGTCGGTCAATCCAGAATTCAATTCGCGGTGTCGCGACCGGAAGGACTAGCTGATTCAGGATTCGATATTCATGTACGAGCGCATCGATGTCACTGTGGCGTTTCGGAAAACGAAACACCCAACTCTTGTTTACGAGCCAGTTGTAGAAATCCCAACCGGCACCGAGGAAACTAACATCGCTAACCACGAGATCGGTGTTTTGCGAAACAACTTCACGAACTTGCTCGGCCTCAAGCTCATACTCGGCACGCCAGGGTGGTTCAACACTCATGAATGTCGCTACCTCGTCGACAATATGTGCAGTTTAACTGAGCTCTACTGAGAGTAACGACACAGTTCGGCTACTTTCGAAGACCGTCTGAATTTGTAGATAATCGAGTTTTCAATGGACTAACTAAGTAGGAATGACAAGCGTGGAATTCAATCGCGTTAGCCTCGATATCGACGAAAACGTTGCAACGCTAACGTTCAACGATCCCGAGGTGTTGAATGCGATTGGACCCGCGATGCTCTCCGGTCTTAACGATGCGCTACGTTTCGTTCAATCTCCTGCGAACCGGGTGCGTTGCCTAATGATTACTGGTGCCGGTAGAGGATTCTGCTCGGGCGCGAACCTTGCTGGCGACGGTAGCGGATCAGGCGAGAACGAAGGCAACGCAGGCTCGTCACTTCGATCTGGTTATCACCCGTTGCTACTTTCGTTGCGTGACCTAGACATACCTATTGTGACCGCCGTTAACGGTGCCGCAGCAGGTGTCGGGATGAGCTTTGCCTTGATTGGTGACATCGTGTGTGCGTCAAAGAACGCCTTTTTTCTACAAGCTTTTGCAAATGTGGGCTTGGTTCCGGACGGCGGTGCGACGTTTATGCTGCCACGTCTCATAGGATGGTCACGAGCTGTCGAGTTGTCCTTACTAGCTGAGCGCTTACCCGCCGAACAAGCGTTAGATTGGGGTCTGATCAATCGCGTCTACGATGACAATGACGCACTTATGGCGGGTGCGGGGGAGATCGCTCGAAAACTCGCAGCAGGTCCCAAGTCATTAGGCATGATTCGCAAGATGTACTGGGATACTTGGCACAACGCGTATGAACAACAGTTGGACCTGGAAGCGCGTATGCAAACAAGTGCTGGGGCGTCGCAGGATTCGGCCGAAGGCCGAGCCGCGTTTCTCGAAAAACGTAAACCAGACTTTAAAGGCGCGTGAAGATTGATCTTTCCGACCGCGCCGCGATAGTTTCGGGTGGCGGTCGAGGCATAGGGCGAGCGGTTTCGCTCACGCTCGCGTCCTATGGTGCGTCAGTCGTCGTTAATTACCGGGTTGACTCGCGCGCGGCTGACGCTACGGTGAACGAAATACGAGATGCCGGTGGTGAAGCGGTTGCCATTCAAGCAGACGTCTCGGATTTCGAGGAAGTCAGTGAATTAGTAAAGCAAGCCGAGGGACTGTATTCCGCGATTGGCATCCTAGTGAACAACGCCGGTATGCCGAGTCGAGGACTGTCGGTGGCTGACACCGACCCGAGAGAGCTCGTACGTGTGATGAATACCCACGCAAACGGTGCCCATTACCTAAGTAAATTAGTGATCCCGAAGATGAGAGCATTGGATCGCGGCGATATCGTGATGATTTCAAGTGCCGCGACGAAGGGATTGTCGGCGAAAGGCGCGCCTTACAACATGTCTAAGGCAGCGGTAGAAGCCTTGGCTTCGACGCTCTATAAAGAAGAACGAGAAAACGGTATCCGAGTAAACACAGTTGCCCCTGGATTGGTTGAAACTGAAATGGGTCGACGTTTCGTCCGTGCGAGCACGGGGATCGTGAACATGCGGGATCTAGATTCGGTCATGCCGTTCGGCCATGTTTGCCAGCCTCAGGATATTGCCGACCTAGTCGCGTTTTTAGTCTCCGATGCAAACGTTTACATTACTGGTGAACGAATTTATTGCGACGGTGGTGGCGAGATCAGTACGTACTAAGGTACACGCTAACATCATCGCCGAAGTACTCCTTGAGACCATAGCGGGTTGGCGTGTACGATGTCACAGGACGCACTAAGCGATTTTCACCCGCTATTACGCGATTGGTTTTCCGATTCGTTCGAGAGTCCGACAGAAGTCCAGATAGCGAGCTGGCCGCGCATTCGAAATGGTGAGCATCTTTTAATCACTGCGCCGACCGGTAGCGGCAAGACGCTTACCGCTTTCTTTGCCGCAATCGATGCGTTCACGAAGGACGAGTTGCCCCTAGGTCAAACTTCCGTGCTCTACGTTTCACCACTTAAAGCACTCAATAACGATATCCAACGGAACCTACAAGGTCCGATTGCCGAGCTACGTCGTCGGTTCGACGATGCTGGCGAATCCTGGGCAGATATTCGAACCGCTGTGCGAAGTGGCGATACACCTCAAAGCGAGCGCCAGCGGATGATTCGCAATCGACCTGAAATTCTCATCACGACGCCAGAAAGTCTCTCCCTTCTTCTGACATCCGTCCGCGCGACGCAGATGTTGGCGACGGTACAAACGGTGATTTTGGACGAAATACATGCGGTACTGGACAGTCGTCGTGGCGCACACCTCATGGTTTCGCTTGAACGTCTCGTTGAAGTTGCGGGAGAAGTCCAACGAATCGCGTTGTCAGCGACGGTTAACCCGCTTGACAAAGTCGCTCACTATGTGGGAGGCGTCAGTCTTGACGGTCCGCCTCGGAAAGTCGGTATCGTCGAGACCTCAATTAAGAAGCAAATTGACCTAGAAGTTCGATTTCCACCTCCGGTTCGCGACTTGGCGGAAGCGGGCGAGTCCATTTGGCCTGCACTCATTGAAGAACTGGACACTCATCTTCAAAACAACCAATCGACTTTGATTTTCTCGGACTCACGACGTCAATGTGAAAGGACGACGTACCTGCTGAACGAACGGGCGGATGAAATCGTTGCATACGCGCACCATGGTTCGTTGTCACGCGAAATTCGTACGGAAGTCGAAAACCGGTTGAAGAATGGCGAACTTAAAGGGATCGTCGCGACAAGCTCACTGGAACTGGGCATCGACATTGGTGAACTCGATGAGGTGATTCTTATGAAGTCACCGGACTCGGTTGCTGCTGCGATGCAACGCATCGGACGCGCAGGACACAAAGTCGGTGATGTAAGTCGTGCCACGTTTTACCCAATGTTCGCACGGGACTTCCTGGACGTTGCAGTGATCGCGAAAGCGGTCGCGGAGGCTGACATCGAACCCGTTTCAATTCTCGAAGAACCGTTGGACTTGCTTGCGCAAACGCTGGTTTCGATGGTTGCGGTTGAGGATTGGCACGTCGACGACGTGTATGACGTACTGACACGAGCGTCGCCGTATCGGAATCTCTCACGGCGTTTGTTTGATCTTGTCGTTGAAATGCTCACCGGCAAATACGAACGCAGTCGAATTCGAGACCTCAGACCACGTATCGCATTCGACGAAACAACACAGACCTTGTCGATTCGCAAAGGTGCTTTGATGGCTCTCTACGCGAATGGCGGGACGATTCCGGATCGTGGTTATTACAAAATGAAGCACGCCGAAACAAACACGGTGATTGGTGAGCT
>JAGWBO010000009.1:0-19391 GCA_021295855.1 Pseudomonadales bacterium
CGCGCCGCCGATGTTCATCTACGGAGCAAGCCTTGGTATCGCTGCCGCAATCAACGGCGCGATTGATGGTCGGCGCCTTTCGTCTGCTAATTTCCCAATGAACTACGCGGGCGGTGAGATCACGTTTTATAAGACGATCTGGCGTGGCGACAAGATTCGCGCTCATGAGAGCATCTTAGGCTCAACACGTAAGCGCTCTGAGCGAATTGGAGATTTCCTCATCTGCACCGCGATGGTCGAGTATTTCAACCAACGCCAAGAGCTGGTGGCAACCAAGAAAACCAATATGGCACGCTACAAAAATCTCGGAGGCGGTCGGACCATCCAATATGATCGAGAAGTCAAGACGAATGTCACAGAAACGGCTCCCGACCCGCTCGTTCATGAGCGCGTACGTCGCGGAAACCGCATACGTACTGGGCGCGACATTGTCGAAGGTGAAGCAATCGAGACGCTTCAAAAAGGCACTTACACCGTCACCGAACTATTTCTCTTTACACACGGGGTCGTCGGAACAGGCCGTTCACCTCGCGCAGCGCTTGAAGCGGAAGAATCTCAGGATCTAGGCGGCGGAGGTCGTTACGACGAGAAACATGCGAAAGTACGTCGAAATATGCCTGGCCAGTTCGATTGGGGTCCGCAGCGGGTCTGTTGGCTATGCCAAATCGCTACAGATTGGGCTGGCGACGATGGCACGGTCAAGAGTATGAATACACGCGTACGCCACCCTAACGTAGTAGGCGATACGAACACTGTCTACGGCAATGTCAAACGACGTTACGAAGCTAATGGCGAAGAGCTGGTGGATTTAAACGTATGGAACGAAAACCAATCTGGATTGCATACTGCGGAAGGAACGATCACGGTTTCGCTCGCTTCTTCATAGGACGATCCTAATGAGCGTTGTCGTTGGTTTGCATTGTGCTCGTCAAGCTAACAATATCGGCTAGAACCGATCACCCCTTGAATACCCTGAGCAAATCTGTTAAAGTTGTAGCAACTTTGGCAAAAATTAAAAGGAGGTGATCGTGGAAATATCAATGGCTGAGGGCAGAACCGCTTAGGACTGTCACTCACGCATTGAAGGAGGCAGAGGCTTATCCCCTCTGCCTCTTCTTTTTTTGCTCTCCTAGCGTTGCCTAAAATCGGGCGCGTCGGTAACGCCTAAGATCGAAATGAAGCTATGCGTTGAATTCCCGAGCGTGAGTTATCGCGAAGGTCCAGAAAACGTGATTCGCCTAGCTAAGGCGATTGAGGATATTGGTTTTGACCGCCTCGAGATTTTCGACCACGTCATCATGGGCTATCCGACTGAATCTCGCGAACCGCCAATGTACCCGTCGAAGATGCCCATCATGGAAGCACTGACGACGCTCGCTTTTATCGCTGGCAATACAGAACGGATAGGACTCGGTACGGAAGTGCTCGTACTTCCTCAGCGACAACCCGTCCTCGTCGCAAAACAAGTTCAAACGATCGATACCCTGTCAGGTGGGAGAATGCGACTAGGCGTCGGAGTCGGTTGGCAAGAATCCGAATACGAGATGCTTGAAGAGTCTTTTTCTAATCGCGGTCGGCGCATGGATGACGCAATCCAAGTCATAAGGCACTGCTGGACGGACGAACTGATTTCGTATGAATTCGACCACTACTCCGCCGAAAGCATGGCGATGGAACCTAAGTCCCCGCAAGGTGCTGACCTTCCAATATGGGTTGGCGGTATGAGCGACGCCGCTTTAGCGCGAGCGGGACGAATCGGTGATGGCTGGCTAGCGAACGCAATCGAAGACGAAGACGAAGCGCTACGCTCAAAAGCACTTGTTCTATCGCATGCCGAAGCTGCTGGAAAAGATCCCGACCGCTTCGGACTACAAATGATGATGGATGTGCCACCTCGTGATGATGCGGGTCGCTTGTTTTATCGAGATCTGGATCGGGTAAAGGCTCGCGCGGAGCAAGTTGAAAGTTGGGGCTTCCAATTTGGTTCAATCAATGCAACTGCAATCTTTCAATCTGGTGCTCGTTCCGTTGACGCCATCATTGACGTTCTAGACAGTGTGCATCGAGCATTGGCGTAGGTAGCGTTATTAGAGGTAGTCGGTTAACAAAAGCACGAGTACAAACGAAAACGCGGGAAATAAACCCCATAGGTAAAAGAATCCGAGACTGAAGTACTTCACGAAAGTTCGAATGTGACCTTGCCCATAGAAGCGACGAAATGCGAAATAAGTGTGAACCATCAGCGCGATAAATACGAATCGGTCAAATAAATCCCACGCCTGAGTCCACCACGTTTTATCGACGGGATTGGCTTGCCCGGGCGTCAGCAGTACGACCGATAGGACAATGAACGAAAAGGCATGCACATGGATCGCGAAGACAAGATGGTGAATAAATCGCTTCCCTCGCCTTCCGAAAAACACCATGAGCAGAACCGCATACCAAGGCAATAAGACGACCATCATCAAAGGTAGGTTGTCAATCAGCTCGTTCAACAGTAATTGCGGTGAATGATTCAAATCTACCACCAAATTCGCCAACACACGCTGCAGCCATTGCGGCATGCCAGGGCTCGCATTCAAGAGCTGTGCAATCCCTGTGACGAGCATAGATCGTTCAGGTTCGTCAGTTGCTACAAGTAGATCATCGAGTTTTCGTATTCGGTCACCTTCAAGGTGACTGCGCAAAATTTCTAATCCCGCAGCGATCTCGACTGCTGTTTGTTCCTGCGCTTCTGAATCGATCTCCATCGATACGCGAATGCGCTCCGGCAGCCGCTTTTGTTCAGTTTCGTCGACGTCTAAACGTTCATAAGATCTTATCGGTCTGTCCGCCGGTGTCGGCAGTGTTACGCCGAATAAGAAGAACCAAAAAATCGTTGTGAAAATGAACAGGCGAAATGGGTTAACAAAGTTTGCGCGTCGATTCTCCGCGAAAGCAAGTGAAAGTTGCCCGGGATATCGAACGATGCTCCTTAATGACCGTATGACTCGACCGTCGAATTCGAATAACTCGCCGATGGCGTCCCTCAGAATCGCCCAAAGAGACGCGTTGTAGTCACGACTGTTTTGACCACAATACCCGCAGAATGCATTAGGCCGCGCTTCGCCGCAGTTCGGGCAGATTGTGTCATTCATCTTACGAGACACTTCGTCACGATACGTCTAATAGATAGGGTACTACGTTCGCCATTCGCTCATTCTGCAAACTGTAATGCAAATTCCAACCATCTATCCTCAGCGTAGCGAGTTAGCCGAACTGACCAATTACTACAGATTAATTCGAGCAGATGCCAAATCTATCCTACAAAATCGCCTATTCGCGCCAGCGTGTATGAACAATGCACCGTAAGCGGCGTTATCTGAACACGCGCTTCACATTGACACACGCTAGTGGCACATTGTGACATCTATGCAGAAACAACCCTTAGATTGGCTAGCAAGAGCGGAATCACTCGACGAACTAATCCGCTCGCACGCGGCGGAAGCGGATCGAATCCGCCACCTTCCTAACGCGGTAGCGACCGCTTTTGCGGCAAATCAGCTCTACCGACTTGGCGCACCCACCGCGATTGGTGGAGCAGACGCGGAACCCAGCACTCAAATGCAGGTGATCGAAGCCGTTTCTCGATCAGACGGCAGCGCAGGCTGGAACTTGATGATCGGCATTGAAACATTTGCGCTAGTCGGACCTTCAATGGCTACATGTGCTGAAGTCGTCGAAGACCCTGACGTGATCATGGCGAGTTCAACAGCCGCCGTCGGAGAAGCGCGTCGTTGTGAAGATGGTTGGCTGATCAACGGTCAATGGCAATTCGCAAGTGGAGTTCATAACGCACACGTGTTCGGGGCAACCGTAAGAAAGCTTGATGAGAACGACGAATCAGACGAAGTACGTTACTATGCGATCTTGTCAAAAGGCTGTTATGAGATTGTCGACACCTGGCACGTTTCTGGCTTGCGTGGATCGGGTTCACACGACGTGCGTGTCGAGAATCAGGTTGTCGCAGACACCCACGTCGTGGCTACTCTCGGTCACGGAGACATGCCCTCAAACCAATTGTCGATCCCTCTCAACGTACGGCTAACCTTCAACAAAATCGCCGTCGCACTAGGCATCGCGCGTAGAGCGATCGATTCGTTTCTGGAATTGGCTCACGGCAAGACGCCGCGATTTGCTAATCGCAAACTTAAGGATCGACCCTTCGCACAGCGGCAACTTGCGAAAGCCGAGGCGCGTTTGAGAAGTCACCGTGCAGCAGTCTACGAGCACACGGCGCATGTCACGCAGATCTGCTATCAAGGGGATCAACTAAGCGACGAAGATATTGCGATAGCACACCTTCTCGCGAGCGACGCGACAACAGGCTGCGTGTATGTTGTGGAGTCGCTTCTTGAAGCTGCTGGGACAACCGCGAACTTTCTAGGTCATCCTCTTGAGAAGCTCGCAAGAGATATACGCGTTATCCGTCAGCATACGACCGTCTCGCCTCAGCACATTGACCACATCGGTCAAGCGCTAATCGGCAATGGACTACACGGATTCCTGCGAGGCGTTTGAAGCGGTATTAAGGAACTACGGCTTTCTTTCCTAGGTGTTCCTCGAGCCAGGTTTTGAGCGGTACGTCCTCGTCGGTCGGGGACGTAAAGCCAAATCCGCCGTTCGGGCTTGCTCCAAGCAGCTGTTTTCGAACTGGGTCAGCGTCCGCCATGTAATGCGCGACGGTCATATTGTCGCGTGGTTTTAACCATCGGTAGCTGTAGCCGTAAAACAATGCCTTTCGCGTGACGCTCGACGTATTCCGACCGGCGGCGTGCCATAGTCGTCGATCAAAGAACACCGCATCTCCAGGTTTAGTGCAGATTGGAGATGCATTGGGTGGGTCAGCTTGAGGATCACCGGACATCGACAAGTCGTTATTCAGGTGGCTACCAGGCAACACGTGGAAGTTGCCCCGATCGCTATGACTGGTGTCAGTTAGGAAAAAGCCCACTTTTAATGAAATTCGAGGTCTAGGAACAGATTCGATGTCGAGGTTTATCCGACCGCTGTCTTGGTGCCACCCTAATCTGCGCTTATCTCTCCAGTTTGCTTCAGGAAGCGGTGGTGTAATGATGATGTGGGTGTGATATAGCTGGATATGCCACCCCAGAATGTCAACAACCTTCATAAACGTTTTTGGCCAATCGATCAAAGGTAAGAATCTGTCGTCCTTACCCATGAAATCAAGCACGTTTAGCGCATGGTGTTTTTTTAACCCGAGTGCCTCAAATTTCGGTCTCTCTTCGGCTTCGAGTCTGTCTGTGGCATCCAACAGTGACTCGACAGTTTCCGAATCCAGCACGTTCGGCACAACGAAGTAACCGTTCCGGTCAAACGATTTCCGTTCTTCGTCCGTAAGGCGGTGATCAAGATGAGACTGGTCCATGAAATCTCAATGTCCGATCAGAGTTATGTAGCCGCTGCCCACGTAATTGCGTTCGCAACGATCTGTTTGAAGTGAGCGTCTTCCCACACGCCGCGGAATGTGGTAGGTGTACTTCCTCCTTCCGCGACAGAGTCATCAACGAATGGCTGGCTGTTGTTCTCAGGCGCATGTGTATGACCGAGTGCAATGTAAATGACTGATCCTTGACCCACACGTCTCTCAGTTCCAAGTATTCTCGTCTTACCGTCCTCTTGTATCGACGTGTCCCGATCGTAGACGAATCCAAATCCAGGCGGTGACGGATCTTTGGGAAGTTCAGTAGTCAGGAGAGGACGACTATCAGGCATCGGCTCGATTAGATAGAGCTCATCCGCTACCTCAAATTCCGCAGGTAAACCGTCGAAAATCGGGTGGTCTTTAGATTTCACATGAATCTTGAAGCGGCGAATCGGCGGATGATTTAAGAAGTAGGCGCCAAGCAACTCGTGGTGCGGCAACCGCACCATCTGTCGCCGACGACTATCCGATTCAACTCGCACGGCTTTGCCCCCGCTCGTGCCGTGTAATGCAAACCAACGACCACCATCGCCTAACCACTTGTCAAGCGCTGCGCACTGGTCCGGGTCTGGATACGGTCCCGCAACGTAGCTCACAAGTAAATCCAATCCGGCGAGTCGGTCACCAATGTCATCGAAGCTGTTTGACACAGATGTCTGACACCCGGCCCGATATAGCCCTTCCAACAATTTCAACCTAACGAAATCCATGTCATGTCCAGCATTTGTTCCGAGTGGAAAACGTCATCAAAAGCTGCCTCATTCGTTTGGTTGCATGGCAGTTTATACGTAAATGTATACACGTTTAAACCCTCAGTTACGATCCAGACTTCGACACATCAGTTCGCATAATGAGACACATGAGCTCAAATCCACGTGTGTTAGTCACGAACGATGACGGTATTGACCATCCCGGACTGCATGCCCTCGCGATCGAGATTGAGCAATCGGGATATGACGTTACCGTTGTAGCGCCTAACTACAACGCCTCAGGACTCGGCGCGGCACTTGGCACCATCACGTCGCGAAAACCAATCGCACTTCAGCAACCAGCACTAGAAGGCTTTCGCGGGCGCGCATACAGTTTAGGAGCGCCACCGGCGACCTGTGTGTTGATCGCGCAACTTGGCGCTTTTGGCGGCGAGTTCGATGTGGTCGTCTCAGGTATAAACGACGGCTTCAACACAGGCCGTTCAGTTATTCACAGTGGTACTGTGGGGGCAGTGTTGGCAGCACAAAACTTTGGGATGCGTGGTTTAGCGGTCAGCACATCAAACACGGACCCGATATTCTGGCGAACGGCGGCGCACTATGCTGTACTTCTCCTTTCAGCACTGGAAAACGCCTCTCCAAGATGCGCTGTCAATTTAAACGTCCCTAGCCTACCAATGGATCAGATAAAAGGCATTCGATGGGGAGGCTTGGCACCATTCAACAACATCCGAAGTTCTATTGGGAAACAAACCGACACGCATATCGTTCTCAAAATGGTCCCACCGCCGAACCCACCGGAAGTCGATACGGATTTAGGATTGGCGATCAACGGCTACGCTGCAATAACCTCAGTACACGCGGGTAGCGAAGTCTGGTCAGACGTCGTGCATCCAAATGACGAATTCGACCCAAGGCAACCAATTCCGGCGGTGACCGTAGGCGACGAACTACGTCCGGCGCGAACTTATTTAAGCTAGGGTATCGGCCAGTCAAGACCAAGACGGTCTCTAATCGACTAAATCTCGCAGGACCTTACGTTAATTGTGCAGCGATTTCCTGGAGCTCTTTTTTAACCTCTCCCAACTCCTCAATGAGTTCTTTAATCTGAATTGGGGTTAGCGTAATCTGTTTAGTAGCAGACGGCAACTCGGCGATTGGAGACGATGCTTTCGGGCTTGAGTCCGCAGATATTGAACCGTCTTGTTGACTCTCTCTGTTTGTCCGCTGTTCCTGTATTCGCTTGATCGTCTCAATGTCGGCAGCGGTATAGTGACGACGATTGTTTATACGACGCACATTACGAAGTTCGTCAAATTGTTCTTCCCAATTACGTAAAGTCGACTCGTTTACGCCCGTAAGTTTGGCGACTTCGGAGATTTGATAGTAGACCTTGCGAATGCTAGGTCTACGATTCGCTTGGTTGTCCACGAGAATCTACAAGATTCCGTAATTTGCGGCTAGGCCTGAATGTAACAACACGCCGGGCCGAAACCTCAACCTCTTCTCCAGTTTTTGGATTTCGACCCGGACGTGCCTTTTTTGAGCGTAAATTAAACGTTGCGAACTTCTGTATTTTTACGCTTTCACCTTGTATTAGTGACTGCTTAATAGTATCAAAAAAACTTAACACTAAGTCATTGCAAAGGCTGTTACTCAAACCAATTCGTTCACCAATTACTCGTGCGAGAGTCGCACGAGTTACTTTACCTCGCAACCGTGCGACTGAATCGTCTCCGAGCTCATAACGCTCACTTGTGCTATAGTCAGCAGCATTCGCGGCCTCGTTGATGTGGTCTGAGTCTGCCACAACGCTGCTTCAACTTATTGAATTATTTAGATTTTATAGTAATTTCGTCGAGTATGTCAACGTTGTATGACATTAAACTCGGCGGCTAGCTTTGCCAGCAGCGAATCCATGCGCTCCACGACGGTCGCGTCTGCTAACGTCGTCTTTCTGTCCTGCAGAATCAATCCTAAACCAACGCTTTTTTTATTTACGCCTACCTTTTCGCCTTGATACACGTCGAAGACTGTCAGTTCGGAGAGCAAATCGGTCAATTCGTCACGAATAACAGCGCAAAGATCTTGTACGCGCACACTTTCGTCAACGAGTAGTGCGAGATCACGACGCACGTAAGGAAACGGCGCAACGTACTCTGCTAGTCGTGCATCAACTTGTGTGAACGGTTCGGCATCCAACTCGAAAACAAATGATTCTTCCGGCAGTTCCATCGCCATTGAGATCTCCGGATGTAGTTTGCCGAAATCTCCGACTTCACCTGCGTCCGTGACGATACGCGCTGCCTGACCAGGATGTAGATACGCTTTATTCGATCGCTCGTAGTTAACGTCCGTGCCAAGAAGCGACAGTACCCGTTCAAGGTCACCTTTAAGGTCGAAAAAGTCGATGTCACGCTGCGGATCCGTCCAACCTTCGGGTTGACTCAATCCGAATGCGATTCCGGCAAGTCTGTCTTCTTGAACTGTATGCCCACCTTCAATGGTGAAACATTTACCATGCTCAAAAAGGCGCACAGTCGCGTGTTGCCGAGACAGATTGTGTCGTGCGCTTGCGATCAATCCGGGAATAAGAGATTTGCGCATCGATGCGTATTGAGATGCGATCGGATTCTCAACTTGAGGCGCTTGGAATTCCGGAACAAATCGATCGTTTAAATCCTTTTCAATGAAACTGTAGTTGATGACTTCGTAGTAACCTAATTCCGCTACTCGACTACGAGATGTCAACGACGTAGAAACTCTATCGAGCTCGACATCAAAAGGCAACGACGCACTCGGGTCCGAAGCGTCAATCTGGTTATAGCCATGCACGCGACAAACTTCCTCCACCAAGTCCTCCTCGATCGCCAGGTCAAACCGATACGAGGGCACACCGACGTGCCAACTTGCGTCATCGGATTTGACCTCGAACCCGAGTCGAGCAAATACATCCTCCACCTCTTCATCAGGAATTCGCTCCCCGATCAACATCGCTAATCGTTCCTTCCGCAACGTGATGCCACGATCAGCGGGAACATGTTCAGAAGATTCGGCGATCGTGACCGGACCTGGTTCACCGCCGACGATTTCGCAGAGCAGTTGGGTCGCTCGTTCTATTGCCTTACGCTGCAAACCGAAATCAACTCCGCGTTCGTAGCGCAGGGAAGCATCGGTTTGGAGACCATATAAACGCGGTGTCCCTGTAATCGCGCCTGGGGAAAAATACGCGCACTCGAGAAACACATCTCGTGTATCGTTTTGAATCCCGCTACGTTCCCCACCCATTACACCAGCAATCGCTAACGGCGTGTCACCATCGGTGATTAGAAGAGTTCCCGGATCAAACTCGACCTCGGTACCGTCTAGTAGCGTGAGTTTCTCTCCGACCTTCGCATCCCGAACGACGATTCCGTTTCGCGTGTTGGCTAGGTCAAACGCATGCAGTGGCTGGCCGAGTTCCAGCATGACATAGTTTGTTACGTCAACAATCGGATCAATCGGTCGCAAACCGCACCCGATAAGCCGCTGTACCATCCAATCAGGCGTCGAAGCACTCGAATCAATGTTGGCAATAACCCGACCAAGGTAGCGTGGGCAACTCACTGGATTGGCTAATTCGATCGGTATCTCCCGAGTATTCCGCGAAGGTATCCTCTCGATCTTCGTTTCTTCAACGGGCAAACGATTAACCACGCCGAGCTCTCGTGCGATTCCGCGAAGCGAGAGACAATCACCGCGATTCGGTGTGAGGTCAATGTCGATCGTAATGTCGTCGAGACTCAGGGCATCCTTGATATCAACACCAAGCGGAAGATGCTCCGGTAAATCCAAAATCCCACTTGCGTCGCAATCGATCCCCAACTCTGCACCGCTGCAAAGCATGCCATCGGAATCCACGCCATAGATACGGGCTTTCTTCACCCGATCTTTTTCGTTCAATGTTGCGCCGTCACGCGCATAAGCTGATTTCATGCCAACTCGAACGTTTGGTGCACCACAGATAACCTGAACTTGCTCAGTACCTATGTCCACTAAGCAATTCGTCACAGATTTACCATCTGCGCTGATGACGTTTTCGATCGACTTAATCTCCGCAACCGTAACGCCCGACAAATGTTGATAGGTTGGTGCATATCCGTCGACTTCAAGTCCGAGATTGGTCAATTGGTCACACAGTTCGACGGTATCCACACTTGGATCGATCCAGCTTCGCAACCACTTTTCACTGATCTTCATTACGGATCATGCCAGCTGCTGTAGAAAGCGAATGTCGTTCTCGAACAACATACGCAGATCATCGATACCGTACTTGAGCATGGTCATGCGATCAGCACCGAATCCAAACGCAAAACCGGAATACACCTCAGTATCGATTCCGCACCCCTTCAGCACGTTCGGGTGCACCATGCCACAGCCCATGATTTCGGTCCAACCCTTGGTACCCATGATGTCGACTTCTGCGGAAGGCTCAGTAAAGGGGAAGTAAGACGGTCGGAATCGAACTTCGACTTCACGTTCGAAATACTCGTTTAGGAAACCTAATACAGTACCTTTTAGATCCGCGAAAGAAATCCCTCGATCGACGACGAGTCCTTCGACCTGATGAAACATCGGCGTGTGTGTCCGGTCCAGGTCCTTCCTGTAAACGCGTCCTGGACAAATGATGCGAATCGGCGGTGCCATCTTCTGCATCACTCGCACTTGCACAGGTGACGTATGCGTGCGCAACAACGAACCATCAGTTAGATAGAAAGTGTCATGCATCGCCCGCGCTGGATGATTGGCCGGGATGTTGAGGGCTTCGAAGTTGTGATAATCGTCTTCAATCTCCGGACCGACCGCAATCCGATACCCCGCGGCGACAAATATGCCTTCGATGCGCGTTATCGTTTGATTGACTGGATGATGACCGCCTGGGTGTCGCTGCCGACCCGGCAACGTAACATCGATTTCTTCCGTGAGATTACTGGACCTCGCGGACCGCAGAAGAATTCCGTTTTGCTCATCTAGCGCAGTTTCTATCGCTTTCTTGACTGCGTTGATGGAAGCGCCCGCGGTGGGGCGTTCGTCCTCCGGCAGCGTCCTGATGGACTTCAAACGCTGGGTAATTTGCCCGTTACGACCCAGATATGCGACCCTTAACTCCTCAAGCGAGCGCTCAGTCTCGGCTGCGGCGATCCGCTCCAACGCATCGACACGCAACGTATCAAGCTCAGTTGCCAAAATCTACTCTAGCGGAAGTAAGGACTAAGGAACTCGCGCAACGCTCAATGTCGCACACGATTTAAGGTTTAAGCAGTGATTGCTTGTTTAGCGCGTTCAACTACAGCTGAAAACGAATCTGTCTCGCTGACGGCAAGATGAGCAAGCACCTTTCGGTCGAGTTGAATGGACGCCTTCTTAAGTCCGTTCATGAATTGGCTATAGGACAAGCCGTGTTCGCGAGCTGCCGCATTGATCCGCACAATCCAAAGCGACCTGAACTGACGCTTTCGTTGGCGTCGGTCGCGATAGGCGTATTGGCCGGCTTTGATTACTGCTTGCTTTGCGACCTTAAACGTACGACTCCGAGCGCCGTAGTAACCTTTTGCTTGCTTAAGGATCTTCTTACGTCGAGCGCGGGAGGCGACGCTCTTGTTTACTCGTGCCATCGGGTCGTCACTTATCTAAAGGTAAAAGCCGATCAATCTTAGGCGAGTCCGCAGATGAAACATCCTTGAATCCTCGCAAGGCGCGTCGCCTGCGGTTCGACTTTTTCATGTTCATGTGGTTCTTGCCCATCCGATGGTGCTTGTAACCACTTGAGGTGCGCTTAAATCGCTTTGCTGCACCTTTGTGTGTCTTGAGTTTTGGCATTTGGCTTTGATGTTAGTTGAACGATTGGCGCTTTCAGCTGACGCCTTTTTGTCGTTTCTTAGGCGCCAAGACCATCGTGATCTGCTGACCTTCCATCTTGGGCGGGTATTCGACCGTCGCCCAGTCGTTAAGGTCCTCGGTCACTCGACTCATTAGATCCATTCCGATTTCGGGGTGGGTCATCTCCCTACCTCGGAATCGCAAGCTCACTTTAACTTTATCGCCTTCATCAAGGAAATGCATCAGCCTACCCAACTTAATGTTGTAGTCACCCGTGTCGGTATTTGGCCGAAACTTCTGTTCCTTAATCTGAGTACGCTTCTGTTTCTTGCGCTGCGCGGCTTTATTCTTCTTTTGGTCGAAGACATGCTTACCGTAATCCAGGATCTTGCATACAGGAGGGTGTGAATCCGGTGCTATCAACACCAGATCAAGTCCTTCACTACGAGCTTCGGCTAATGCCTTACTCCTGGGCACAATGCCAACCTGTCTACCGTCTGACCCAACCAAGCGAACTTGTAGTGCCTTGATGTCCTCATTTAATAACGCGCGTGGCGCTCGTGACGATTGACTCGCCACGTTAAGAGCTAACCTCGGATCTCTTGTTAATCAGCAATTCTCCATTGAGACGATTTTGAGAAGCGCACAGCTCGATGCGATGCATTGGAAAACACAATGCGCTTTTCAGGGTGCGAAATTCTACTGATACTTTGACTCGTTAGTCGACTAGCACAGAGCCTACGGTTTCTTACCCTGCCATAACGAAGTCGCTAGTAGTCATAATTTACAGTGTGGGCGTATAGCTCAGCGGTAGAGCGCTACGTTGACATCGTAGAGGTCCCTAGTTCGATCCTTGGTACGCCCACCATCTATTGGCCTTCGACGAACGCCTCGACTTTAAGTGCTTCGATCTCATCGCGAAGTGCGGCCGCTTCCTCAAATTCAAGCTGCGCGGCGTGTTCGAGCATTTCTTTCTCCAGCTTCTCAAGCAATCGCCCAAGCTCTACTGCGGAGGTGACGTTTGAGCGACTGCGCTTCTGGTCTAGACGTTCTCGACGCTTGCGACGTGATTCACCTGGTTTGCTCGCCTGCCCTGTCTCAAGGATATCTGCGACATCCTTTTCCACGGACTTAGGGGTGATTCCGTGCGCTTCGTTGAAGTGAATCTGCTTCGACCGCCGTCGATCTGTCTCGTCGATCGCACGTCGCATCGATCCCGTTATCCGGTCACCGTACAGTACTGCCGTACCACGTACATTTCGCGCGGCCCGACCGATCGTCTGAATCAGCGACCGATCACTGCGGAGAAATCCTTCTTTGTCCGCGTCGAGAACTGCAACCAGTGATACTTCAGGCATGTCGAGCCCTTCTCGTAGTAGATTGATTCCTACGAGTACGTCAAATTCGCCTAAACGGAGATCACGGATGATTTCCATGCGTTCAACCGTATTGATATCTGAATGGAGATATCGGACACGTATACCGTTTTCGTTCAGATAGTCCGTCAAATCTTCGGCCATTGCCTTCGTCAAAGTCGTGACGAGTACGCGTTCTTGATAGGCAACTGTTAAGTGAATCGCTTCGAGTAAGTCGTCCACTTGTGAAATGGCTGGTCTTACGTCGATCTTCGGATCAACAAGCCCGGTTGGTCGCACAACCTGTTCAACCGTTTGCATGGATTGCCGTGCTTCGTAATCGCTCGGAGTAGCGGATACGAACACCATCTGTGGCGCGAGCTCCTCCCATTCCTCAAATCGTAGTGGGCGATTGTCGAGTGCAGACGGTAAGCGAAAACCATACTCAACCAGAGTTTCCTTGCGGGAACGGTCGCCACGATACATCGCGCCGATCTGAGGTACGGATACATGTGATTCGTCAATGAACAACATTGCATCGCTAGGTAAGTACTCAAATAATGTTGGCGGTGGTTCGCCTTCGCGTCGTCCTGAAAGATACCTCGAATAGTTCTCGATTCCGTTACAGTAACCGAGCTCTCTGATCATTTCGAGATCGAACCTTGTACGTTGCTCAATCCGCTGCGCTTCAATTAATAGCTCATTTTCGCGGAAGTAATCACGGCGTCGAAGCATTTCTTCTTCGATATCACCGACTACGTTCTCAATCGTTTCCGCTGGTGTGACATAGTGCGTTTTTGGAAATACTGTGAAGCGTGCTACGTTCTCGCTCACGTGACCCGATAGCGGGTCGAACACTTTGATTGACTCGATGACATCATCAAACAACTCAACGCGGATTGCGTCTCGTTCTGACTCCGCCGGATAAATGTCGATAACGTCACCGAGTACACGATAAGTACCACGCGTGAACGCCGCTTGATTACGCGTGTACTGAAGTTCCGCAAGGCGGTCGATGATGACGCGCTGATCAATTCGATCACCTCGGTCTAGATGAAGGATCATCTCGTGATACGACGTCGGATCCCCCAATCCATAGATTGCGGAAACGGAAGCAACAATGACCGTATCTTTACGCTGAAGCAGAGCTTTCGTAGCTGAAAGACGCATCTGTTCGATGTGAGCATTGACCGTTGCTTCTTTCTCGATATATGTGTCAGATACCGGTACGTAAGCCTCGGGTTGGTAGTAGTCGTAATAAGAAACGAAGTACTCAACGGCGTTTTTCGGGAAAAACTCCTTGAATTCACCGTAGAGTTGTGCTGCGAGCGTTTTATTTGGCGCCATCACGATCGTTGGGCGCTGTAGCTCTTGAATGACATTTGCCATCGTGAAGGTCTTTCCAGAGCCCGTGACACCAAGCAGCGTTTGATGGCTCATTCCACCGTTGATACCATCAACTAACTCGCTGATTGCCTCGGGTTGGTCTCCTGCTGGCGCGAAATCCGTCGTTAGTTCAAATACGAACTCACTTCTGCTCGGTCGCGTTGCGCATTGAGGGCTAGATGATTCGCGTATCGTGCCTTCCCCAGTATCGATCACGTAAGAGTCGTTTGTATAGCTTGCCAGTCGGGAGTCGTGGCATCTCGTCGATGAAGTCGATAGTTCGTGGAACCATGTAATTCGCGAGCTTCTCTCGCGCGAATTTAATCAACTCGTCCTTCAGGTCGTCACTTTCATCGACGGCTTCGACGACTTGTATGACTGCCTTCACCTCTTCTCCGAAGTCTACATTCGGAACTCCGAATACGGCAACATCCAAAACTGTCGGATGAAGAATAAGCGCGTTTTCAATTTCTTGCGGGTAGATATTTACCCCTCCCGAGACAATCATGAAAGATTTTCGGTCGGTTAGGTATAGGTATCCGTCCTCATCGAGATAACCTACATCTCCCAATGCACTCCAATTCGGATGATCGGGATGGCGTGCTTCGCGAGTTTTCTCTGGCGCATTGTGGTACGAATACGTCATTCGTTCCTGTTCAAAGTAAACGATCCCGGCTTCACCAGTCGGTAGCTCATTCCCATCTTCATCACAGATGTGGATTTCACCAGACGCGGCTTTGCCCACAGAACCCGGATGTTCGAGCCAATCCTCACTACTAATTCGAGTCGACCCGTTGCCTTCCGTTCCGGCGTAGTACTCCTCGATAATCGGTCCCCACCATTCGATCATGCGTCGTTTGACATCCACTGGACACGGCGCAGCCGCGTGAATCGCAACCGCATGTGACGAAAGGTCGTGGCACATACGCTCTTCATCGGTCAGTTTGAGCATCCGTACGAACATTGTTGGCACCCATTGACTATGCGTGACACCAAATTGCTCAATGCATCGCAACGCATCAAGCGCATCAAAACGAGGCATCACGACAACGGTGCCCCCTTGCCGCTGAATATTGGTCGTGAAGGCGAACGGAGCGGAGTGATATAGCGGGGCTGGCGATAGGTAAATCGTGTCGTCATCGAATCCGTATGGACCCGACGGCGCTCCGTCAGGATCAGGCAATTGCGTAAGTTGCAGTTCAGGCAATGGACGGACGATGCCTTTCGGTCGACCTGTGGTACCAGAACTGTAGAGCATCGCGCCACCAATCCATTGTTCTGCAAGCGGCGTGTCAGGCATTGACTCAATCGCGGCTTCGTAGCTTTCCCAACCATTAATTTCGCCACCAACCATCAATCGATTTTCACAACCTGGAATCAAAGGGGCGAGTGCTACCGCGACTTCAGTCATCTGAGTAGTCGAAACCAGTGATTTCGATGCGCTATCCTCGACGATATAGGCGACTTCCTCGGCGGTGAGGTAGCGGTTTATCGTCGTTATGTAAAGGCCCGATCGAAGCGCAGCCCACACGACTTCGAAAAAGCTTAAATCGTTCTCCATAAATACAGCGACATGATCACCGCGTCGCAGACCTCGCTCGTACAACAATTGCGAGTATTGGTTCGAACGCGCGTCTAGCTGAGCGTACGTAATTTCTTCGTGCGTAGACGTTAATATCGCTGCGACTTTATCAGGATAACGTGCTGCCCAATAGCCAAGGTGCATCCATATTCCTCAGCTGCCTTGAATACGAATAGCATAAGCAAGCCTCTAAAGCGAAAATATCGCATTGAAGTGATTTTGTTGTCGTGACGTTTCGTTACAGGGCAGTGAGTCGCGATGTTTTCACGAGAGATATCCTGTCAGGAACGGAGGTTGAGTCATCGAGCGTTTATTTGAAGACTTGCTTGTCATCGACGCCGCAACTTTTCTAGCTGGACCCGGCGCTGCAACCGTTCTCGGTGACTTTGGCGCAACGGTTATCAAAATCGAACCGCCTGACGGAGACCGCTATCGCACGCTGAAAGGTTCATACGACATCGACTACAACTGGTTACTTACGTCTCGAAACAAAAAGAGCATCGCGATTGACTTAAAACGCGAAGAAGGGATCCGCCTTGTTCACGAGCTCGTCGAGAACGCAGACATCTTCGTGACGAATTTCATCGGCGATCACATCGTACGCTATCAATACGAATATGAACGTCTCTCGGCAATCAACCCTCGCCTGATCTACGCTCACGTTACAGGATTTGGTACGAAGGGTCCCGACGTATCTAGACGTTCATTCGATGCGACGGCGTGGTGGGCTAGATCTGGACTCATGGAATTCGTACGCGATAAGGACGTAAAACCAGTAACGTCAGCGCCCGGGATGGGTGACCATGCGACTTCAATGTCCCTTTTCAGCGCGATCGCGTGTGCACTCTACAAGCGCGAACGAACAGGCAAAGGCTCGTACGTGTCAACATCGCTTCTGGCGAACGGCGTCTGGTCGAATGGGATGGCGTTGCAAGGCGTCATCGCAGGGATGGATATCGGCGCGAGAAAACAAGCTACTGGATTACGCAACCCGTTTAGTTCAGTTTATGAGACAAAAGACAACGCGTTTGTGTTGTTTTCGATTGTGAATGCAACGAGAGAATGGCCGTTGGTCGCGCGTGCCTTGGATCGCGACGAGTGGTTGGACGACCCAAGATTCAGCTCACTAAGTGAACTCATCGCTCATCGTTACGAACTGATTGACATGGCGCAAGAGCGTATTCGCGAACTTACTCTCGAGGAACTATTACCGAAACTGGTCGAGCACGAGATAACACACAGCCACGTTAAACCTATGTCTGAGGTCGTTAATGACCAACAAGTACTGGAGAATGACATCGTGGTGAGTGCGGAACCCGAGAGTTACGATTACCCGTACACTGTTATGTCGCCTATCGCAATTGCGGAAGAAGAGAAGGTTAAGCCTCGTCGCGCGCCTGACGTCGGTGCGGACAGCATTGAAGTCTTATCAACTCATTTGAAACGTTCGCGGGATCAGATTGACCAATTGATCGAGAATGGCGTGGTATTCACCGAACAGCAAGCCTAGGAGCGACTAATTTCATGCAATTCGGCGTCCTACAGTTCTTCTCTTGGCCAAATCGCCGAGGCGAGTTGTCAACGATTTATGAGCGCGCATTAGACCGAGTCAGAATCATGGATCAGACAGGATTCGACGCGGTATGGCTCGCCGAACATCATTTCTCAACGTACAGCGTATGTCCGTCAGTCCATGTGATGGCAGCGCATGTTGCTGGAATTACGAAAAACTTGCGCATCGGCACCGCAGTTAGTTTGGCCGCGTTCTACCATCCACTACGATTAGCCGAGGAAGTCGCACTTCTAGATCACTTGACGCAAGGGCGTATCAACTGGGGCGCCGGTCGCGGATTCGACCGGAAAGAAATGGAAGTCTTCGGCGTAGATCTCGAAGACTCGCGGGAGCGATTCCAGGAACACGTTGAGATCGTGTTAGAAGCATGGCGAAGCGACAAACTTAATTATGAAGGTCGATTCAATTGTTTCCGTGATGTCGAAGTGTTACCGAAACCTTTGCAACAACCCATGCCGTTCTGGGTTGCTGCGAGTTCTCCGGACGCCATGAAATGGGCAGCAGAAAAAGGCTTCGCCATACTCATGGATCCGCATGCTTCGTGTGAAGAACTTGGCGCGAAGTACCAGTTCTACCAAGATACACTAAGAGCTCATAAACATAGCTCAAATCAAGTAACGCCGATGGCTCGATTGCTCGCCATCGCTGATCACGACGAGCAAGCGGAACATATCGCCAGGAATGGCAGTCAATGGATGTTTGGCAGCTACTTCAATCAGAATCGAGGAGGCTCAGGCGAAGTGCAAACCACTGAGAATCGAATCAGTGACTACGTTGCCAATACGGTAATTTGGGGTACGCCTGAGAGGGTCGCCGACCGACTACTTGAACTTGAAGAGACAATTTCACTTGACTATCTTCTTGCCGCGCCGTTGAGTCACGCATCCTTCGTGAAGTTTGTTGACGAAGTAATGCCTAGATTGGCCTAAGGCACTTAAGAGGAACCGATCAAATGCCAATTGACCCCGCAAAACACATTGACGAGATTAATGAAAAAGGCTTCAGCATCGCGGAGGGAATGATTGAGCCTGAATTCTGCGATCGGATAAAGGCAGAAATCAGTCGTCTTGAGAACGTTGCGCCACCTGCGATCGTGCAGAACGAATTCACCGGTTACAAGACACTTCGCTACTTCGATCTGCTAAACGAAGACGCAGTTTGGCAACAAGTCGCGATTCACCCGCCCGTACTAAACGTTATCCGTGGTGTGTTAGGTTCGGATTGCCTGCTATCCACGATGGGGACCGCGGTGATCGATCCAGGAGAAACAACCCAGAGGATCCACTGCGACGATTCACTTTACGGCATTGCACGTCCGCACAAGCACCTCGTGTGCAACACCATGTGGGCGCTCTCCGACTTCACCGAGGAGAATGGGGCAACCCGCTTAGTGCCATATAGTCACAAGCTCGATCACTACCCCGACTATCAGCTAAGCCGC
>JAGWBO010000009.1:19476-45970 GCA_021295855.1 Pseudomonadales bacterium
AACGTCAGCGACCAGCGCCGTTGGGCACTTACGATCAACTATTGCGCTGGCTCACAACGCCAACAGGAAAACTTGATGCTGGCACACTCTCGCGCCAAACTGGCTTCATTCCCCGATGACCTACAGGACATCCTCGGGTTGAAGACCAGCTCGTTCGGCGTCGGTCATATCAACGCAGGCGATCCGAGAGCTATCCTCAGCCAATGTGATTGACGGTCTTCAATCCGTCGTTATTGTTGGCGGGGGAATAAGCGGCTTAACTACAGCCTTATCGCTTGCGAACGTCGGGATTCACTCTGTTGTTCTCGAAAGGAATTTGAGCGAGGTTGATGTTGGTGCTGGCATCCAACTATCACCGAACGCGACGCGCATATTCCACCAGATTGGGCTTGAAAGAGACCTTGCTGAAATCGGTCGCACGCCGTCGACGATGGAATGGCTAGACGGTGAAACAGATCAACGAATTGCGAGTTTCCCGATAAGCTCATATGTCAAGGCAAATTTCGATGCGCCTTATCTTCAGCTCTATCGACCTGAGCTGATACGAACGCTTGAACGCGCGTGCTCAATTGACGAGAGAATTGAATTACGCAAAGGGGTAGCAGTCGAAGCGCTGAGACTGCACGCTGATTCTGTCGTTATAGAAACGTCTACGGGTGACATCCGCGCAGATCTTTGTGTCGGTGCAGATGGAACCAATTCCACCGTCAGAAGAAACTTGAGTAATTCATTCGATTACGGTCGGTTTGCGGGTTTCGCTTACCGTACCACGATACCACTAACGCAACTAAACAACGAATTTGCTCAAAACTTGACCAGGCTTTGGTTGAACTCGCGTTTCCACGTGGTGACGTATCCTGTAGGTGCAGAACCAGTCCTAAATTGCGTTTTTGTAGTCGAATCCGATGACGCAGAAATCCCCGAAGACATGCATCGTCAGAAGTCCTCGCGAAAATCCCTGTCCAAGACAATCGATTCACCGAGTGCGCTACTAGGAACTCTGTTAGAACGAGTGTCTGAAGACTCTCTGTTTCGTTGGCCGCTCTTTCAATTTCCTCCGGTCCGAGTGCGTCAGCTAGGCGAATACCCGCTTGCACTAGTAGGTGATGCTTGGCATACCACGCTGCCCTTCGCTGGCCAGGGTGCAGCGCTCGCAATCGAGGACGCGATCACATTGGCGAGGAGTTTGTCGGAGCTACGATTAGGCACACTTGCAAGTCGTCTATCAATATTTGAAACCATGCGGATCCCCCGCGTTTGCCAAGTCCAGAGGATTTCAGCGCGAAACCGAACTGTCTACCATCTTGGTAATCCGGTGCTGAAAAGGCTCAGGAATTGGGGAGCGCAATTCGCCTACAGACGGACTACAGAGCGTCTATTTAGCTACGAGAATATGTGAGATATCTCATTGATAATAAAGTATTTCTAGTAATTCAAAGATCTCGTTGTGCCGGGGAGTACCGCCGGAAATTAGTTCGAGCTACGAGGTTGAATCATAGGATTGCGAAAATTAACCAACTCTAACCCGATGACTGACTATGAACGTTCACGTGGACCTATGTATTGTGCCGATAGGCGTTGGTGTGTCGGTGTCTCGTTACATTGTCGCGTGCCAAGACATACTCGACGAATTTAAGCTCTCACACACGCTTCACGCATACGGCACGAATATCGAAGGTGAATTCGATACAGTATTCAGCGCGATTAAAGCTTGCCATGAGAAAGTCCACGCGATGGGTGCACCCCGCATATCTACATCAATCAAATTAGGGACGAGAGTTGATCGGCAACAATCGTTGAAGGAGAAAGTTGAGAGCGTTGAATCAAAACGTAATGCCAGCACCTGAACTTACACGTACCAAATTCATCTAACAACGTGCCGTAATCAACCGAGTCAACACGATTGAAGAGCATTAAAGAATGACCACCAAATTACTGTACTTTCTTCGATTTAAACTGCAGTTGATTCGCGCCGTAGCCGGACTAGCACTTACACTGGCTTGCGCATCTGTATTCGCCCATATTCCGGTACTCATGGAGGGTGAGCGACCTTCGCTCGCGCCGGTCTTGGAGGGGATGAAAGACGCAGTGGTCAATATCAGTGTGACCTCCCGTCAGGGTTACACCATCACTTGGTTCGATGAGTGGGGTCAATTGAATCCACGACGATCGCAGCGTAATGTACAGGCTGCGGGTTCGGGCGTGATTATTGACGCTAAGCGGGGGTTAGTCGTCACGAACAACCACGTCATAAGCCAAGCTCAGCGTGTGGTCATAACACTCCAGGATCGCCGAACGTTCGATGCTGAATTCCTAGGTAACGATCCAACCACCGACATCGCGTTATTAAAGATCGATGCAGAGAATCTGACCGAACTCGCATTAGCCGACTCCGATGAATTGCGCGTTGGTGACTTCGTCATTGCGATTGGAAATCCGTTTGGACTCGGGCAAACGGTCACTTCTGGGATCGTAAGTGCGCTCGGTCGAAATCAGGTTGGGATCGTAAATACCGAAGACTTTATTCAGACGGACGCATCAATCAATCCCGGTAACTCGGGCGGTGCGTTAATAGACATTGAGGGTAATCTGATCGGCATTAATACCGCAATCCTGAGCCCGTCAGGCGCTAGTAGTGGTATAGGTTTTGCAATCCCATCCAACATGGTGAAGGCTATCAGCGAACAACTGATCGAATACGGCGACATCAGTCGCGGTATGTTTGGAATTGAATATCAACCCGTCACGAAGGAATTCGCGGATTTACTCGATTTGCCAACTATCAAAGGGGTTGTTGTCACCAAAGTAATCGCCGGTTCAGGCGCTGACAAAGCAGGTATGCGGATTGACGACGTCATTACTGAAGTAGACGGCAAGAAAATCGAGAACTCGCAAGACTTGATCACAAAAATCGCATTGCTCCGAGTCGGGCAGGAATTCGATCTCACCGTGTTCCGCAACGGCGATGAAATCCAAGTTCAAGGCAACGTCCAGGAATATCAGAGAGGCAACGAGTTACTCCCAGGCGTATATGTTGATGATATTCCCGCGAGCCACCCTCACTATGGTCGAATCCGTGGCGTCGTCGTGTCGGCGGTAGACACGCGACTCAGTCAAACTCGCTTGTTAGTCGGCGACATCATTCTTGAGATCAACCGAACTAATGTCTCCCGCCTATCTGACTTGAATGCAATAGACCTTACAAGTAGACCCATGATCTTACTTGTCCTGCGCGGAACACAGTATTTTCGACTTCCCATTCGCTAACCACTTCGTGAAACCCGACTATGACGAATGATCTGCAATCGCGACAATGGGCACTGAAACACCAGATCGTACTTGGCTATCAACTCTTTGCCGAGCTTGGCTGGGGTGATCTAGGCGACGGTCACATTAGTGGTCGCGATCCTGCCGATCCCGAGACCTTGTGGCTGCTCGATTCAAACACACCGTTTAAGCACGCGAGCGAATCAAATCTTGTCCGTCTTGATGCGGCTGGTAATGTCGTCGAGGGCGTCGGTACTACCAACTGGCCAGCGTTCTACATTCACTACCCGATCCTAGCTCGGCGCCAAGATGTCAACAGCGTCGCGCATACCCATACACAGTATGGGACGCCATTCGCCGCCGAAGTTCGTAAATTCGAGGCGATCACACAAGAAGCCTGTATCTTCATTGACGATCACGACGTCTTCGATGACGAGGAAGTTCAAGTTCAGGATACCGACTGCGGATTCCGCATCGCGGAAACCCTTGGACGCAATCGCGGATTAATCTTGCGCAATCATGGCTTGCTCGCAGTCGGCAAGACACCGAAGGAATCCGTGGTCTGGTTCATCATGATGGAACGAGTCGCCGAAGCCCATATCAAGGCTCGCCAGCCAAAAATGATCTCACACAATGCCGCACTGTATGCGAAAGCCGATCTTGCGACGGATCAACAGGTGGAACACTCGTTCACGAATCTGGTCGCACATCACCTAGAGTAACCAAACTTTCTTACATCTAAATGTGCTTGGTTAAATAGAGTGCCGAGTACTAGATCGTTCGTATATGGCGTCGTTTGATTTCAAAGAACTAGATTCATCGTTAGTCTACATCCACGGTTCGCTCGATTTCGATGACCGACCAGAAGGCGTGGGTGTTCGCAGGTTACCAAGGTGGACGCGATCGCAAATACCGCAAGGACTCGATGTCATGGCACGCATGCCATCTGGTGTTCGCATCCAGCTTTTGACCAACGCGAACGAGATTAACCTAGAAGCACTAACGACAGCGTTTCGATTCGAAGACGGTAAACCCGCGAGCGTACCGTTCCAGTTACAGATCGGGAGCACTCTCCATACGCAATTTATGTCTCGAGGTCATTACATCAAGCCGGATGAGTCATCACCTAATGGATTCGAGCTAGTTCGAGGCGAACCCGAAGTTATCAGTTTCAGCGACCTACCCGAAGGTGAGAAGTATTGCGAGATATGGTTGCCGCACAACGCCTATGTCACGCTTCGAAGACTAGAAATCAACGATTCTGCGTCATTGCTTCCATTACCTAACGAATCGCGAAAGCGATGGATCCACTACGGCAGTTCCATTAGTCACTGCATGGAAGCGAAGCTCCCATCAGAAACTTGGCCCGCAGTTGCGGCACGGCGCGCAGGTCTATCTCTGATGAGTTTTGGAGTCGGTGGTCAATGCCACCTTGATCAATTTGTCGCAAGAACCATTCGCGAACAAGACTGCGACTTCATTAGCATGAAGATTGGTATCAACATCATCAACATGGATTCGATGAAAGAGCGTGTATTCACGCCAGCGATGCACGGCTTTCTCGATACGATTAGGGAAAAACAACCGCTAACCCCGATTCTTGTGATCTCACCGATCTACTGTCCCAGTGCCGAGACGTATCCCGGCCCAACGATTCCTGACGGAAACGGTAAGTTTCGAACAAACGAGACTAATCTCAATACCGGTTCGATGACATTGACGCGCGTGCGCGCGATTTTGCAGGATGTAGTCGAGCGTCGACGTGCAGATGGAGATGTAAATCTCGATTACTTTAACGGACTTGAGCTCTTTGCCGAACCAGATCGTGTCGACTTACCTGACGACTTACACCCCAACCCTGCTGGATATATTCGAATGGGAAATAGGTTCTACGAGAAATACCTAGAGAAATTCGTACCTCAGCTCTAGCTCGGAGCTGATCCAAAAAGCAAGACTCGTCACGTCCGGCCGACACGTCCTACTCTTCTGTGGCTACTGATTTCCTGAAAGCTGGATGTCTCGCTGTTAAATGCAGTTTCCTACTTCGATCGCAACCAACGAACCAGCGCTTTATTCGGATCGGCAATTTCGTCAATTGAGGTGTAGTAATAGTCTTGCCATTTCTCTTCAGGAAACGCGGTAAACAACATTAGGTTCAGCGGATAGTCTTCACTGTCAGTACTTCTTCGAAAGTCATCTCTGAATAAAAACACCGCTTTCTTCAACGCGATTGCCATACCCAGCTCGATCATCACGCCTTCATCCGGTGGGCAACCATTCACTACGGCGAATGTGCCATCTGAGTTGCGCACATCCGCATAGTCTGCCTGACCCACGCGATAAGCCCAACCTTCTCTCGAAAAATCGATTTGGTTATTTCGTTCAAACGGTTCCCACACATCAATACCAAGACGCGTTAACTCTTCGACTAACCTGGGCAGTGGACCGAATTTCTCCAACTTGCTAAACCCATAGTCATTAGCAAGATACAACGATTTTCGAGTACTCATGTCCCTAGTTGCAGCTCGTTTATCGCACGATAGTGTATTGTCTAATTCCGCGTCTGTAAATCCAACAAGGCATAGGCAATGAAATTTGGTGCCCAGTTAGTTAATTACTTCACGACGTGGGAAGCAACGCTACCAACGATTAAAGCGGTAGAAGCCGGGCGCTTCAATAGTTTGTGGTGGTCAGACCACTTTTTACCGCCTGTAGGCGGAAACATGGAGCACGGCGGCGCTCTTGAAGGATGGTCACTGATTACCGCCGCTGCGGCGATTACGTCACGAGTCGAGCTTGGCTTGTTGGTAAGCGGGAACACGTATCGAAACCCAGGTTTGCTTGCCAAGATGGCGACGACTGTTGACGAAATCTCAGGCGGACGTTACATTCTGGGATTCGGCGCGGCATGGTTTAAGCGCGAACATGAAGCGTACGGTTGGAAATTTCCAGGATTGAAAGAACGCTGTGATCGGCTCGAGGAGGCAGCTGAACTGATTCGGAAGCTGTTTACGTCATCCGAACCCGTTACCTATCACGGGAAGTACTACTCCCTCGACAACGCACCTCTCTCGCCTAGTTGCACGACTCAGCCGAACACGCCGATCTTAATTGGCGGAAACGGAGAAAAACGGACGTTACTGACTTGTGCCAAATATGCTGACGTATGCAATATCGACTTTAACAATCCGGGGTCGCCGGAAATCTTCAAACACAAAATCCGGGTCCTTGAACAGCACTGCGAGTCGATCGGACGTGACCCTGCAGAAATTCGCAAGACAGTATTGATCCCTATGCGCGTCGAAGATGACGAATCGCGAGGAGAGGAATTACGTCGGCCACGACCTTGGACGCTGACCTTCACGACGTACTACATTGCCGATTTAATTCAGCAATACATTGATGCTGGTGCTGAGGAAGTTATGTTCGCTGGTATACCAACACGGGCAGAGTACTACCAACGGATCGATGAGGACATTCTGGCGCAATTCGACTAATTAGAAGGTCGTCTCTAAGTGAAGTGCCCGTTTTCTTCGCCTGAACGCACCTCTTGTTCGGACATGCCTAACCAATCAGCGAGGACACTCACGTTGTCCTCGCCGAGCGTCCGGGAACGCTCATAGGTATCGCAAGGAGTTTTCTCAAAATAGATAGGAAGTCGATCTGCAAACGTGACGCCTAAGCCCGGGTGAGGTTCCTCCATGAACCGAATAAACTCACGCGCCTTGAGCTGTGGATCGGATTCCGCGAGGTCGATCCCCGGCTGAACATTACCAGCAGGCACGCCTTTCTCCTGCAGTGCGTACATGAGCGTCGTCGCGTCCCTCGCTTTTGTCCAGGAATTGATGTGACTATCAAGCGACTCGGCATTTTCGCAACGAGCATCCATCGTTTTGAACGCCTCGCTTCGACACCAATCGGGATTTCCCATCACATGACAAAGTGCTTGCCATTCGTCTTCGTCCCGGCATACGATCGCTAACCATCTTTCATCCAATATGTCGTCCCCTTCTGGCCGACATGCGTAGCAACCGTGTGGGGCGAATTTGTCGTACGGCGGTCGGTTACCGCATGGTTGTGCCACCTTTCCATTCGCAAAGTAATCCAGCAAGCTAACGCCAATCATTGCGACACCGACTTCAAATTGGGCAAGATCGATTCGTTGACCTATTCCTGTCTGACGCCGCGCTTCGATCGCTGACAAGATCGCGACAGCGGCATGCAAACCAGCTTGATGGTCGTTGTACGAAAAGCCGACGCCAATCGGACCACCATCCGGTACGCCTGTGGTATACGTTAATCCTGCTAGTGCATGAATCGTGGGAGCATAGGTCACGAAATCACTCCAAGGACCTCCGGCACCCATCCCCGACATCTGCACGTAAATTACTTGATCGTTGGTCTTGCTGACTTCGTCGAATCCAACTCCCCAACGGTCCAAGACCCCAATTGAGAAGTTATCAATGACAACATCAGCCTGATTTGCCAACGACTTCGCGACGTCCTTTGCTTCGTCATCGCTCATGTTCAAGGCGAGTGCGCGCTTGTTGCGGTTCCAGATCGCGTAGTAAGGTGAATTCGGTGCGTTGTTTGCGGCTGCACGCACCGTTGAATTTACCTTGACAACGTCTGCACCCATGTCTGCGAGTACGCGAGTACAAAACGGTCCGGCGAGGACGTGCGTGAAATCAAGAATTCGGATTCCGTTTAAAGGTCTCAAGTTACGCCTCCCAGCCGATGTTTTCAAGTACGCTGGATCCGTTCGTTTCGATCCATTCGGACTCGACGACACTACCTGGCGTGTCAGAAAATTGAAATGGCACGCCGGGACTTGGCAAATTTCGATCTCCTAACCGCAACGAATCCCACCATGATCGTGCTTCAAGTTGCGGGTTTTTCGCCACCTCAGCCACTGTCTGCACCCAACCATATGGTGCATGATGCTCTTGAGCCTTACGGAAGAGTTCTTCTGAATCCTCGGTAGCTACCCACTCCCGCAATACCTCCATTAAGCGCGTGAAATACTGCCTGCGGTTTTCCGGTTCCTCATATTTCGGATCCAATAGATCTTGAAATGCGCCTTCTTCGACTAACCACGCTAACTGAGCTTCCATGTTCGGAGTCGGTGTCACCATCATCTCTCCGTTCTTGGTAGGCATCACGACGTAAAGGTTGGTCCAATGTAAGCTACCACGGCGTTCTAGTGCGGGTGCACGCGCGTTCGGGAATTGCGCGTGATGGAAATACCACATGAATACGTGCTCAAGGGAGGATGCAATGCATTCGTGCACGGGTACTTCAATACGTTGACCTTCACCCGATTCTCGCACATGATTCAGACCGGCCAACGCAGCGGTGGCTGCATACGCACCTGAAATCATGAAGTTCAATTCACCGAATAACTTCAATGGAGGCGTGTAGTGATCGCCCGTAACTCCTGAGGAACCTCCGAGCGCGCTAGCAACAAGATCAGGAGCCTTAAAGTCGCGCCATGGTCCAGCAGACCCAAATGGCGAGACATCGACAACGACCAGCTTTGGATTTCTTGAACGTGCCGCATCTAAGTTGACTTTTTCTGCAAGAGCGTTCTCTTTGCCAAGAAAGCACAAATCCGCACACCTTAATAGTGCGTTCAGTTCATATAGTGACGCAGAGGAGTTCTCATCGACGGTGAAGTGTCGTCGGCTTGACGCAAAAAACGTGTACCACAACGATTCGCCACTGTTCTCGTCAAACGGACCACGCTGCCGAAGCAAATCACCCGAGGATATTTCCGGTCGTACGGTATCGGCACCCATATCGGAAAGTAACTTGACGCCATAGATGGATTTGTCGTCTGAGAGATCAACTATGCGTGTTTGTTGCAGCGCAGTTCTGCTGTTAGGCATCGATTCTTCGAATTTCCGATTAATACTATTTTGCGAATTCGTCTTCTTAGGAATCGTTGCACATGCTCAACTCAATACCACTAGGTCAACGATGTGGCTTGAAAGTTTCGGAGCTGTGTTTAGGCACGATGAATTTCGGTCAACCTGGCCGTGGACACCAAGGCGACTGGACGTTAGGGATTGACGACGCGAGACCGATCTTTGAGAAAGCACTTGAGAATGGTCTGTTTTATTTCGACTGCGCTGACGTCTACGGATTAGGTGCTTGCGAAGATGTTGTTGGTGTACTACTGAAGGAGCTAGCACGTCGCGAGGAGTATGTCCTTGCAACGAAAGTTGCGATGCCCATGGGTCGCGGCGCAAACTTCAGTGGTTTGTCGCGAAAGCACATTCTTGAAGGTGTTGACGCTAGTTTGCAGCGACTTGGACATGATTACGTCGATCACTTGGTGATACATCGACACCCGCATGGGGTTGCGGCAAATCCAGACATACCGATCGAAGAGACCATGGAAGCGCTGAACGATGTCGTCAAAGCAGGCAAAGTTCTATATCTAGGTGGTTCTTCTATGTGGGCGTGGCAGTTTGCTGAACTACAACATGTCGCAGCACAAAACGGTTGGGTGCAGTTCGTGTCGATGCAGAACCACTACAACTTAATCTACCGCGAAGAGGAGCGAGAGATGAACCCGTATTGTGCCAGTACAGGTGTTGCTCTAACACCTTGGTCTCCTCTTGCGCGCGGTATCTTGGCCGGCAGTTATCGCGGCAGTTTTGAAAAAGGATCGACAGCACGTTCATCAGGTCGTGATCGCGCTCGAACTGAGAGTTTGTACCGCGGAGATGCAGACTTTGAGATTGCTGATCGGGTCATAGAGCTAGCGAACCGATTAGGAAAAAAACCTGCACAGATAGCGATTGCCTGGCTCATGAATAAGGCTGAGATCACCGCACCTATTGTCGGCGTGTCGCGAGTTGAGCAGCTTGACGAACTGATCGAAGCGGCTTCGATCGATCTATCCGACGATGACAACGCATTTCTAGAGGAACTTTATCGGCCGGTCGACAATCTGTTGTCGCTCGGAACCTCATGACGGATTGGTCGCTGCGATAGCAATCGCCAAATAGCACAATCAAGAAGTTCCGCTGCGCCGAGACATACTTCTTCTTACCCGCTTTCCGCTGTGTCTCTACACGAAATAGCAACAGGTTCGCGATTTACTCAGCCGGGATACGGAATGGACGCCGATCTATTAGTCTCTACGTGACGCTGCGCTCGGACGCAATTTCATTAGCAATACGCTTAAATTCGGCCCGCATGAAATACTTTTCTTGTTCTCCAAGGTTTCGGCCAAGCTCTTGCCGGCACATCGCCATGACGCCTTTGTCAAACATCGACGGCACGCCGTATTGACCTTCTTGCCAATACGTCAAGCACGAGCTCAATTCATCATCGTTGAGTTCTGCGACGAAGATCTCAACGTATTCTGTAATCTCCGTCTGTGCGATTTCGTCAACCTCATCGGGTGTCGCGCTATTGAAATTCCCGCCAAAACGATTGCCTGTTTGACTCTCCCCCGGATTCGCGCCCGCTTGGAAACGCGGAGCGGCGAACTTAGACCGGAAATTGGGCTTTGGCGCTGTCGTCTCCAAGCCACGCTCAACGAATTGTTGATTAACGATGCGCATGAATTCATCTCGCATCACCTTCCGTTCATCAGGCGTAAGGTTTCGCTGCATTCCTTCTCGACACGCGGCTAATACGCTCTTATCGTGCGTCGTCGGGACATCGCGACGACCAACGCTCCAATATTGAACGCAAGCTCGGATCTGAGGATCAAGCATCTTCTCAACATAGTCTCTAACAAACGGCGAAATGACCTCGGTGTCAACAGCAACCGACGCAAACTCCTCTCCTTCGACCGCGAAGTCCTCAAACCCTTCGTCATCGACCCAATCAGACACTGCTATTTCATCTTCTTGCGCTACGGACGATCGCTCAATCGTCTCGTCTTCCTGGTCCTCCTGATCATCTTCAGTTTCAAAGGACTGAGGGAGGTCGTACTCTTGAGGATCGAGAATCCGATCTTGATCTTCGCGAACTCGACCAACGTTAGGAAGCAGAAAGCGGGTGAGACCATCAGTAGTCCAAGGTGAAAAGGTGTCTACTTTCGCGCGTAAATCTAGCGTAAGGTAGAGTTCCCGTCGTTGAATCTCGACGAAATGAACATGGATACCCTTAGCTTGTACGTCATCGATCAGGTCGTCAAATTCGACACTTTCACTGACGATTAGAGCGTCGCTTATCGCTGCGTTGTTGGTAAGGCTCTGAATATCGTCACTAATTCGATCACGAGCCGCAATCGCTAGTGAGTTTTCGTCCGTCTCATGTGAAAAAGTGCGGAGTTTTATGCCGTTCTTCGCCAAAATGACCCGACGACGATATTCAACGTGCTCTGCTTCAGCTTCACACTCATACCAATAGATTCTGAGAATTCGTGAATCCGGTACGAGACGCTCCACCAACGACACGACCGCGTTCTTAAATGCCAATACATTGAATCGGTGAGGAACGATCTTTTGCACGCCCTCTCGTACGAGAGTTTTGACACCAGATCGTAGTAAATAGCGACCGTCTATGAAAACGCCGATATGATCACTCAAGCTTAAAGCCCTCGCAAAACTTTATCTGTAATAGCGCTGGCTCTAGATAAACCAGACGTACTTATCTTTTAAATTACGAATCACTTTGATTATAGGAGTTTTTATATAGCGTGGCTTAGTTTTCGGCGGCCAGTATGTGCACCAATCCAAGCACAAGGTTCGTCCATCCGAACAGTGAGTTTCGCGCACAAACAGTCATATTGCTTCCTCCGAAATCTAAAGAAAACCCGAATACAGAAAATATACGCCGGAAAGTAGGTCAATATGAGCGTATATATGCTGAGATTCGCAGCGAACATCTCGACAATGTTTGATCAACCCAATGAGCTGGCTCGACTTGAACATGCTTCTGAACTTGGATTTCAGTTCGTAGAGTGGCTTTTTCCCTACTCCTACGATCGACGCGAAATCGCCACGAGACTCAACGACCTAAATGTCGAACTCGTGCTAATTAACACAGCGTTGGGTAACACCAGTAAAGGTGATCGCGGGATTGGCGCGTTGCCGGGACGCGAGGACGAATTTAAGTCTGCGATGACGCAAGCGATCGAATACGCTGAGACTCTCCAGATTCCGATGATCCACGTCATGGCCGGGAAGTGTGCCAACCCAGAAGCTCGCAGTGAACACATCGAGACTTTTACCCGCAACTTATGTTGGGCTACTCAACAATTGGATGGCATGGATACACGATTGCTCATCGAGCCTTTGAATCACGTCGACAACCCAAACTATCTCATTAGCACTTCAAACGAAGCACTAGAAGTCATAAATTTGGTCAATGCCAACGTAGGTTTACAGTTTGATTTCTATCACCTTCAGATCATGGAAGGAAATTTGGGTCAATCCTTGAGAAATAACTTCGATCAAATCGCGCACATTCAATTCTCTAGTGTTCCAGGTCGCCACGAACCGCAATTTGGGGAAGTGAACTGCGGTTACTTATTTGAATTGCTAGAAACCCTCTCCTATGAAGGATTTATTGGTTGCGAATACCAACCTAAATCAAGCGTCGAAGCTGGACTCTCGTGGGCCAAACCGTTTGGCATCGGTGTGCGGAAAAAGTGAAAGTCGGATTAGCCTGACGACAAAGGGCGAATTCTGAAATCATTCTCGCCTGTTACGTCTCTACCACGCATTAGAAACAGGGATCGCTGTTGAGTTAACGCGCTGCCACCCATTTTCATCTCGATATCCCGTCGATAAATGGAGGTAGTAGGCATAAACCTCAATGTCATCCCGCGACGTGGCTTGTCTGATTGATTAGGTTCAGATGCGTGCATCAGATACACGTCGTGTAGCGAAATTTGACCCTTCTCTAGTTCGATATTTACTGCTTTATCTTGATTGAACGCATCTTCATCCAATTCGAGGGGCAGTGCTAATCCTTTGGCGTTATTTACGTGGTGAGACTTGAGCTCCCGCCGTTGATGTGAGCCCGGGATTACCTGCAAACACCCATTCTCGCTGTTCGAGTCATCGACTGCGATCCAAACTGAACACGTGGCCAACGGTCGGATCGGCCAGTACTCACCATCCTGGTGCCACGGCGTACGGCTGCCGACCTTTGCCGGTTTTGCGAAGAAGCTCGAGTTCCATAGTGCAATATCAGGACCGAGTATCTGCTCCACCATATCAAGCAAGGCGTCATCTCGGGCGTAATCGAGAAAGCTCACGTCGTAACTAAGTAAGGTCGGACAGTAATCAGTGAACTGCGGGTGACTCTGCACGAGCCTCGCATGGTTCTCCCCTATTTCGTCGATCTTCGCATCCGGTAAGCGAAAGTCCGGTACAACAAACCCGTCCTCACGGTAATGTCGGAGTTCTGTTTCGGTAAGCATGAGCACTTCAAAGACTCTAATAAATTGCGGCGGAATGTAGGAACTTGAACCCGGCGGGATCCATCACGAGTCGATGCGTCCCGCCAGCTGCATTCGCATCATAGTCGCGATAACCTGCGTCACCATCCCACATTGCGATACGAGTGCCGTCGCTGTTTTTCGCTAAGTGTGTTTCGTAATAGCGCGGTTCTAGTCGACTGAAATGTTCAATGGCTTGAGCGCTTGGACTGTATTTGGATAAGTGGTAGAGCGTCACCCAAGTTGGTGGAGCTAAATCGATCTCCTCTCGTGCGTGACGCTGCAATGCTTCGGCAGGCGTGATCCACGCGTGTTCCTTAATCTCACCACCGTCTACTTCGACGTTGTCATTTTCCGTAGGGGCGTGAGCAACGAAGAACCATGTCGCGAACCGAACCGGTGTACTCGCAGGTGGTGTCCAATGTGCGAACCAATGAAATGCATCTCCCTCAAGCGACATGTTCGCTTCTTCGCTCGTTTCTCGTACAGCAGCATTTCGTGCAGCCTGTTCGAGATCGTCAGGCGTGCCGTAGTCTTCGTCATCAATACGACCACCCGGGAACACCCAAAGTCCACCGAAGGCAATCTTTGAGTTCTTCTTGAGCATCAATACTTCCGCAACGCCATTCCGATCTCGAAGCAGTGCCACAGTGGCGGCTGGGACAGCGGCAGTCGTCGCCTCACGCTTTTCGATATCACCGTAGATGTCGTTACGATGCTTTGATCGCTCGCTCACTTTTTAGTCCGTGGGATTCCTTATTTGATTGGCGGCATTGTAAATACCACCGCTTCTCGACCGTTCCTCCCCCACCTTGCTCTCACGTTGGCATAATTTTTGATATCAATCTCGGAGAGACTTGCATGAAATCCAGAGCCTGCGAACTACTTGGAATCGAATTTCCTCTCTTTGCATTTAGTCACTGCCGCGATGTGGTTGCGGAAGTCAGTGCCGCTGGTGGCTTCGGCGTTTTAGGCGCTGTAGGTCATACGCCTAAGTCACTTGACATAGAGTTGAGTTGGATTGATGAACATTGCGACGGCAAACCGTACGGCGTCGATCTTCTCGTTCCTACTAGCATGGATAGTAAAGAAGCAGGATTGAACCGACAGGAACTCGAAGATCGAATTCCCTTCGACCATAAGC
The DNA here is from genome assembly GCA_021295855.1 of Pseudomonadales bacterium. Taxonomy (GTDB): domain Bacteria; phylum Pseudomonadota; class Gammaproteobacteria; order Pseudomonadales; family Azotimanducaceae; genus Bin55. The sequence continues at coordinate 34,299 of JAGWBO010000009.1, forward strand.
GATACGTCGAAGAGCTACTTGCACGCCACGACATTGACACAAGTGATTTGTGGGAGGATGTCATGCACGATGGCGTTGGTGACAACATGCGGAAAGCTGGCGCAGATTCGGTCCTGGAAGCTGCGTTTAGTCATCCAGTCAAGATGGTGGTAAACGCACTTGGCGTACCACCTGACTTTATGATCGAACGCGCCCGCGCAAACGATGTAGTGGTCGGTGCATTAGCTGGGGCAAAAGAGCACGCGATCAAACACTCAGATGCGGGGATTGATCTCGTGATCGTCGCCGGTACCGAGGCTGGCGGACATTGTGGTGAAGTTTCGACCATGGTTTTAGTGCCGGAGGTAATTGAAGAGATTCGGGATTCAGGCATGGTCGTATTGGCTGCAGGTGGCATCGTGACCGGGCGTCAAATGGCTGCTTGCATGGCGATGGGGGCTGACGGCGTTTGGACTGGTTCCGTCTGGCTTACTACTGCGGAAGCTGAGACACTCCCGGTCGTCAAGGAGAAGATGCTGGTCGCGAATTCCCGTCAAACGGTTCGTTCTCGGAGTCGTACCGGGAAGTACACGCGCCAACTGCGGAGCGCATGGACAGACGCGTGGCAAGCTGAAGAAAGCCCCGACCCATTACCTATGCCATTACAGGGTGTCGTCGCGAACGCGGCTTTTCGAAAAATCAACCAGCTCGCGCAAGGTGATCACGAAGGTGCGAAGCAATTAGTGAATTACTTTGTTGGGCAAGGTGTCGGCTTAATGAACGAAGCAAAGAGTGTTCGCACCGTAGTCTATGAATTCATGGAAGACTACGCAGCGGCCACAGATCGCCTTGTCAGCATGACGGAGGAATGAGCGACATGACCCCTCGTACGAAGTTCGCCATTGCCGCTCATGGAGGTTCTGCTTAGGGTACGCCAACCATTTCAGTTTCACCGAACATGATGTCCATGCGAGGCGCATCGACGAATCGCTCCATGCCATCGGCTCGCATTAGAGATTGGCATTTCTGCCAATCTCCTTCGGAATGGAAATACAGTTCTGCCATACCCGCATAGGGAGCTTGCTGTGGATAAATGCTGTGACTAACCACGTATCTAAAGCCACCTGCCTCCCTCATCCACTCGGTTATATTCGGTACGTGAACTTGTAACCAGTGTCTGTAGAACTGTTCGAAATCGATCCCTTCTTGAGCTGGCACAAGATAGTTCACACGAAAGAAGCCCGATCGAGTCGTGGGATACGGGTCGTTCAACGTGAGCGGATCAATCCTCAGATGCTCCGAACCATCAATGACGACGTATTCGCGAGTCGCCCAAGAAGAGTACGGTTCTGCTTTCTGTTGAAAAGTGTCGATTGGTTCACGTCCGTGATCCGCCTCAACTGGTCGTTGCACCTCCGAAAACCATAGCTGTGCCATACCATCCCAGCTCATTTCGGTCTTATTCGATGAGTTGAAAAGTTGCGCAATATATCGTGACGCAGCGTCTCGACCTGCTTTCAATGCACGCTCCTGAGACGCGATCACCGCAGGCATATGATTCTTGTACCACTGCATGATGAGTTCATCTCGCGAGGCGTTTTCCCGACGCTTGATCAGGAAGATCATCTTCGCTCGTGAGTTTGCTTCTATGCTCATGGAGTTTTCCTCAAACTATTCGAGATTTCCGCGTTGAACCGTTGGATTTTGATGTGCGCGCTATTCGCGAGATTCCATCACGTGCCGAACCCAGTACCTGTCACGAGCCTTCTCAAACGACTTTCTTGAAATCTTGCCTTCGTCAACAAGCTTCTCCAATCGATCAAGTCTGTCCACCAATATTGCATCTCGACTTTCATGCTTTAGTCCATCGTGCGCTCCAACCATTAGTGGCGATCTATCCGGCAAGCCATAGCTCGCTTCACGATATGCCACGCTCTGATTCACACGCCTAATCTCTTGGAACAAGATTTCGATCACAACTAACGTCACGAAGTAAGCAAAGCTCCAGTCAATCCCAACATCCTCGTAGATGACAAAAGCAACCAGTGCAATATTCGGCAGTTGGACAAGAATGATGAGCAGCACAAGTAAAGCCCGTCGTAGTCGAGTCGTCGATTGTCCCTGGTTCTCGTCATCGCTTTGGAGCCTAAGAACCCATCCTATTCTGTCGACCTCGCTAGCGACATAGCGGAATACTTGAGATAACGCAAGCAAACCTAATGCAAGTAAGCTCGACTGCCAGCCAAGCAACACCAGCGTTGTTACGACTACGGCCACGAATAGCGCAACAACACATATATACAGAGTGCCTTTCCACAGGCGTCGTAACTTAATTAGATAGGGGTTTTCACGTTCGCTGTCGCTCACTTCCTAATCCTCCACACGACAGAATATAGCCTTTTCACGTTACGCTAGTGAGCAAACACGCTCAGCCGAGATTAGACTACAACAACACATCTGCTAAACCATTAGTCAGCTAAGGTCCTTTGAAGTCTCATTTTCGCGATTCGCCATCGTTTCTCAGCTGGAAGTCAGTATGCAACAAATTAAGCTCGAATACGACACATTTACCGAAGACGAGATGCTTGCGCGAGCGAAGGCATACCAATCGCACATGGTGCGTCGAAGGACCGTAAGGGACTTTGATACGCGCCCAATTCCACGCAAGGTGCTTGACCATGCGCTTCACGTTGCAGCATCGGCGCCAAGTGGTGCAAACCGCCAGCCATGGCGTTTCGTCGTGGTCGAAAACCACGAAACAAAGGCTCGCATACGCGAAGCTGCTGAATTAGAAGAACAAGAGTTCTACGAAACGCGAGCACCAGATGAATGGTTAGACGCGCTAGAACCGCTAGGCACTGACGCGAATAAACCTTTCTTGACAGAGGCTCCGGTGTTGATCGCGGTCTTTCTCGAACGATTCGGTATTGATAGCCACGGCAATAGAGTTAAAAACTACTACATGCCTGAATCGGTAGGTATCGCGACAGGATTCCTGATTTCTGCTTTGCATCATGCTGGACTAGCGACCTTAACGCATACTCCGAGTCCAATGCGCTTTTTGAATGAAATTCTGAACCGACCTGCGCGAGAACGACCCTATCTTTTGCTCGTGGTCGGATATCCGAAACCAAACGCAATGGTTCCCGCCATAGAACGCCTTCCTTTCGATACGGTTGTCAGTAAGGTATGATCGGGCCATCAGGCGTGTTTAGCGTACGAGAATCCGTTTACGGTCAGTACGCAGATCTCTTAGTCTGTTCTAGATGACCCAATCGTCCCACATATTGGTAAGGGATGGCGCAGGATCTTCCCGAAAGTGGCGAGTGTCAACCCACCACTGTTGTTTCGTACCTGGGCCAAGATCGTCATCATCGTAGAACGTGTAGCCACTCTTCTGAAAATCACATGGAATGACATACCGGATACGTGGATCGTTAGTTTCAGCAGAATAGTTGACACCTGCAGAATGAATCAATCGCGGGTGCCAAAACACGACGTCCCCCGCTTCGCCGACAAATTCGACAGGGTCGGTATCGTGCAATATGGCCTTAAACTCCGAATCGAATTCGTGCTTAGTTTGATGATTGAAATGGGCGCCTAGACGAGAAGCCCAAAAACGATGTAGTCGCACGTGCGAACGTGGCCAAACTGTAAATCCACCTGTGCGTGGCGGAATGTCATCAATCAAAACCATGGCACTCAATTGCGCGGCTGAGTGGTCTACGTGCGGTCCTAATTTCGCTTCAACTGATGGCGACTTCGGTAGGACCAGATATATGCCTCTGACGCGCTCACTCGGCGCTACACAGTTACCTAAGAACTGCTCAACTAACGCCCGTACGCACCTGTGGTTCGCGGAAACTTCAAGAATAAAAGTCTCCCGACCATATCGGTGCGGTGAGCGCATCTTCCAGCCGGTGTGTTGCAAAATCCCAAGCGTTTGTGCGAGGTTTACTGGCCAACGTTTGTGCGGCTCATCTATCCACGTAGATGGATCGCCACGACACATCACCCCTTCTGGAACCGCGTCCCAAACATATTCGATAACTCGTTTGAACTCATCCGCGGCCTGAATAAGCCCGGGCTTGACGATATACCCCTCGCGTTTGAAATACTCGGCTTCTTCCGCTGAAAGTTGCAAGGCATTGGTTTTCGAGCATTCCTGTTGGTACGGAATGGGTTGCCGTCGCATACTAAATCCGATGGATTCGCTTTGATACTCAGCCACTGACGCGGAGTCACGCTCGTTAACGAATTACAGCTATCATATCGCGCCTTCAATGTATTGGGACCAACAAATCTCGATGCCTCGTTTCGACGACATACTCGGGTTAGAGGAACTTGGCGACGATTGTTACCAAGGCGCCAAAAGCCCCGATCAGGCTGAACGCATGTTCGGCGGCTTTCTTATTGGACAAGCTTTAGCGGCATGTCAGCAAACGGTCAAACCAGACCGGGCGGTCCATTCACTACATTGTTACTTCCTTCGTCCTGGTGATACGACTCAACAAGTTCAATACGACGTATCGAGGGTTCGCGATGGTCGAAGCTTCTCACATCGTCAAGTCGCCGCAACACAAAACGGAAAAGAGATATTCCAATTTATCTGCTCTTATGCAGTCGCGTCCGAAAGTCCGACGTTTGTCGGTTGCCCGGCGCCTCATGCTCCAGGTCCAAGTGAAGTTGACTATACGTACACTGATTTCTGCCGGGACCAAATGCCCGATCCGGACTACATTCGCGACTTCAAAAATCGACCGTTCGAGATTAAATACATAAATCCGCCTACAGAATTTGAACCGAGCGCAGAAATCGAAAACCAACTGATGTGGATGCGACTGAACTGGGATCTATCAGAGGATCCGCACGTGCACGACGCCGGTGTCGCGTACCTTTCCGATAGCACGTTGATCGACCATATCACATTACCTCACGGTAAACGATGGCAAGATTCGGATTTCGATGGCACTAGCCTAGATCACGCTATGTGGTTCCACCAAACCGTGCGCGCCGACGAATGGTTGCTATTCGATCAGAAAGTGGAATGGACTGGTGATGGTCGAGGAGTCGCGTCCGGTCGGATTTATACTGAGAGCGGTACATTAGTAGCAACGTGCATGCAAGAAGGACTGATGCGATTCTGATCTACGTTGAATCAATCGATCATTCTCACACAAGATCTGGGTACAAAAACCCTAAACAAATCAAATTTATATGAGGAAATCTTCATGAAATTAAGCGTAGGTGTTGGTCCGCTGGGACCGGCGGGTGGCGACATGATTGTGGAACACGCCAAGTATGCTGAAAGCCTTGGATATGACACCATTTGGACTTCAGAAATCTACGGTTCTGATTGTTTCACTCCACTAGCATGGATTGGTGCGAACACAGAAAAAATCAATCTTGGTACATCGATCATGCAGATCTCTGCACGATCACCCGCTAGCGCTACCATGCATGCGGTGACTCTGGATTACCTGTCAAACGGACGGATGAAGTTAGGGATCGGAGTTTCAGGACCTCAAGTAGTCGAAGGGTGGTACGGACAACCCTATCCCAAGCCGCTCGCAAGAACGCGCGAATGGATCTCGATCTTCCGTAGTATCGTGTCCCGAGACGGGCCTGTCTCCTTCGATGGCGACCACTATCAATTGCCTTTGAATGGTGGAACCGGTCTTGGCAAGCCATTGAAGCTCATATTGCACCCGATTCGTGAAGAGATTCCTTTGTATCTTGGCGCGGAAGGACCTAAGAACGTTGCACTAGGTGCTGAGCTCTGTGACGGATGGATTCCCATGTTCCTTTCGCCATATCGTATGGACCGGCTCTACGGCGAGTCGTTGAAGCAGAAGCGCTCAGATTTCGATATCTCTGCACCCGTCACGGTTATCGTGACAGATGACATTCAAAGTGCGATCGATTCTGTGAAACAGAACGTAGGTTTCTATATCGGTGGTATGGGCGCTAAGAGCTTCAACGTGCACAAAGACCACATCTCAAGGATGGGGTTTGAGGAGGAAGCGAATCACGTTCAGGATCTGTTCATGAACGGCCAACGTGATGAAGCGATCTCTGCAGTACCGGACGAACTTTGTGATGAAATCGCATTGCTCGGACCCAAGGAACGCATCCGAGAGCGACTCGCAGCATGGCGCGAAAGTCCAGTCACGACGATCAACGTCGGGTCAGGGAACCGTGGAACGCTTGAGTTCATGGCCGAAGAGTTGCTTTAACGAAGCTGAGGATGGCGCGGTCGGCTAGTTCGCCGCGCCATTTACTACCCGATCGCCACTTCTAGTTCAATTTTCTCGGTAATTCGTTGTCGCGTAAATTCCAATATTCTGTAGTCATATCAATACGTTAAAGCTATTTCCTCAACGCCATCTAATCGAACTGTGCGGCTTCCCCAGTCATCGGCACGAACCGAACCGGCAAGATCACCCGACGATTGAGTTCGGACTCACTGACTTTTTCCACTAACACCAACTCTTGATATCCATCGTAATCTCCAATCGGCAGCACCATGTTGCCGCCGATTTCTAACTGCGAAACCAGAACAGGCGGTAGTTTCGGCGCGACCGCCGTCACCATGATCTTGTCGAATGGCGCTTTTTTCGGCCAGCCAAACCAACCGTCTCCTACACGCACCGACGCGTTCTCATAGCCTAGCGACGTCAATCGTTGGGCCGCCTCCTTAGCCAGTGGTTCAACGATTTCGATCGTGTAGACATGCTCTACCAACTCGGCGAGAATCGCCGCCTGATATCCGGAACCCGTACCAATCTCTAAGACGTTATCCGTCGGTTTAACCTGAAGAACATGCGTCATTAAAGCCACGATAAAAGGTTGTGAAATCGTCTGTCCGTGGCCTATCTCCAATGGTTGGTTGGCAAACGCAAAACGGCGTTGCTCTTCAGGGACGAATTCCGAACGATCAACTCGTCGAAGCGCATCGAGGACTGCCGGATCGATCGTCGATACACCGGTGTAGTCAACACTGAATCGCGTCATAGACGCTATATCCTGCAACATTTCCTCGGTTCTACTCAAGTCAGCGTTGTCACATGCACATATGGCGAGTGATATTGAGACTGCGAAGAGTGGACCAGTACGCATTGGTTCTACCAGCTATTGCGTAGTTCACGCAGCTTGAGGAACACTTCCTTCGGTGACGGTTCGTCCGAAAGATCTGAAAATGATTCTTTCAATGTGGCAATGACGGTTGGGCTATGGAGTCGAAAGAACGTATTGATCTTTGCTTCTTGTTCTAGATCGGTGACGAGACTATCGGAAGGATCGTGTGAATCTTCAATTTCGTCGAGTAATACCCGAGCATCTTGATTGTCAGGCTCTCTATTCAGCGTGAATTGGAGGTTGTTTTCAAGGTAATCGTGACCCGGATAGATCTGCGTATTCATAGGTAGTTTCGCCAACTGCGAAACAAACGTGTCGTAGAGTTCCTCGGGATGTCCGCCACCATGGCAGTTTCCCGCGCCCGCATTGAAAAGCGTATCACCTGAAAAGAGCGCTGGACGGTCGGTATGAGAGAGAAGACACACATGACTCATCGTGTGACCCGGAGTATCCAATGCTTCAAGTTCAACACTCTTGCCTACCTTGACGACGTCACCTGCTCGAAGCCCAACATCCATTCCAGCGATCTTCGATGACGCACCGTAGTGAGCAAGCAACTTAGCACCGGTGGCTTCGATGACTGCCTGATTGCCACCTGTATGGTCACCGTGTTCGTGGGTATTTACAACCTGCGTGATCTGCCAATCGCGAGTCTTTGCGGCGTTTAAACACTTCTCGTGGTCGAGCGGGTCAACGGCAAGTGCCTCGCCAGTCTCGGCACACGCGATCAAGTAATTGAAATTCCGAAAGGCGTTTCCAGTCCAGATCTGTTCGACCAGCACGATTTACTCCATACTCAAAGTTGGTCAACACCGCGGGTATATTCTCGCGAAAATTTGTAGGGATTCGCGTCAACAGCAGCGTCTCTGCCAAAGAATAGCAGAGTTGAGCACGTACACGATGTCGATTTGCCGTTAATGAGCTGAGCTCTAAAACCTTTAAGCGTCGTTGGTAGAATAAAAGTCGCGCTGCTAAAGCCCGCTGATCTTCGATCGCCTTCGTTAATTCAAGGCGTGGTTAATCGCGGCATATATGCGCGGATTTCCACGAGTGGCATCGGAACGAACCATGAGCAAGTTACCTAAATCTGTATTAATCGTTGACGACACGATGCGCGAAGGCTTACAGATTGAAAGCCCTGACATCCCCGTCTCGGAAAAACTCCGTTTATTGAATGCAATAAGCGAGATGGGTGCAAAAACGATCTCAATCGGCTCCTTCGCACATCCGAAGTGGACACCGTCAATGGCATGCGTTGATGAAATTGCCGAACAGTTCGAACCTAAGCCAGGCATCAAGTACACCGCCGCGGTATTCAATCGACGAGGCTTTGAACGTGCGGATGCGTACTATCCGAAAATCGATGTGCGTGGCCGCAATTTTGGGTCCCATGTTGAGTTGTGCGACACCTTTGCGCGGCGGAACTACAACCGAACGAAGGGAGAGCAAATGGCGGGCGTAGCCGGCGCCGTCGATAACGCACGAAAAGCGGGCGCTGAGCATGGTTCGGTGGCACTCGGAAATCCGTTCGGTTCTAACTTCGAAGGACCATTCTCGCTTGACCAACGCATGGAGCTACTTGATTTCATGGTTGCGCAATGGCACAACGGTGGGTTGAAGGTCAAACGCGTCTCATTCCTGGACGCAATGGGGTGGAATATGCCCCATACAACTGCCGAGTTTATCCGGGTAATTCGCGACAAGTACCCCGAAATCGAAGATTTCCACATGCACCTACACAACACTCGCGGTGCGACGATCGCAAGTTACTATGAAGCGTTGACCTTGGGTGCTCGCGAGTTCGACACATCGTTAGGTGGTATGGGTGGTTGCCCATACTGCGGCAACGGCCGCGCCGCGGGACATGTCCCAACCGAGGATATGGTGCACCTCTGCCATCAGATGGGAATCGAAACCGGTTACGACCTCGACAAGGTCATTGAGGCTGCGTGTATTGCTGAAGAGGTCGTCGGGCACGCCCTTTGGGGCCATGTCTCTAAGTCTGGTCCATTGCCGTCAGCGGAAGAGGTTTATCCAGCTGATATGCCATTCGTAGAGACCCTTGATGAAGCCGCTCACTTCCGCAACGGTCCATCAGTCTACGACGGACAAATATCCCCTTGGCGCGAAGGCGACGCGCTGACACGACCTAGTGCAGCGTAGCGCGGCTTCGAATTGAAGCTGTACCACTGTAAACGGGCGCGCTCTATGCGCCCACTCTGGACTTTGGAAGAAATGGGGCTTGCGTATGAGCTTGAGTCCTTGCCCTTTCCGCCGCGATATCTAGCACGCGAATATCTGGAGGTTAATCCGCTAGGGACTGTACCTTGCTTTGTAGACGGTGACGTCAACATGACGGAATCTGCCGGGATTTGCCAGTACCTGGTTGAAAAATATGGACCGACTGATTTGGGGTTGAGCGCGGATCATCCTGAATATTCGCGATACCTAAATTGGTTGCATCGCAGCGATGCAACTCTCACCTTTCCACAGACATTAGTACTGAGATATACCCAGCTTGAACCGGAAGAGAAACGCAACCCGCAAGTCGCAAGTGATTATCGGAAGTGGTTTGTGGGTCGCATGCGAAGCGTCGAAAGCGCATTAGCAGATCGAGAATATCTTGTCGCAAATCGATTCACGATTGCAGACATATGTATCGCATATGCACTTGTACTCGCAGATTCGCTCGAGATCGAAGAAGCGTTTACTTCCAATGTTCAAGAATACTGGCAGCGTATGAAAGAACGCCCAGCGTTTCAACGCGCATACGATCTGTAACCAAGGAGATTCAATGGCGATCCTCACATCCTCGCTTGATACGCGGTCAGCCGCATATTCGGAAAACCGAGAGCAAATGCTCGAGAAACTTGCATACCTCGACGAGCAGTACGTCGAAGCCGCTAAAGGCGGCGGCAAGGAAGCCATGGATAGATTGGCATCCCGCGGGAAAATGCCGATCAGAGAACGGATTGGATGGGTACTAGATCGAGATTCACCTTTTCTTGAAGTCAGTCCATTAGCTGCATGGCGTTCTCACTACGCGGTAGGCTCCGGCTTTGTCGTTGGAATCGGCGTTATCGAGGACGTTGAATGCGTGATCCTCGGTCACGACCCTTCAGTACGTGCAGGCGCATTCAATAGTTTCAACTCGAAGAAACTCATGCGTGGCTTGGAGATCGCGCGTCACAACCGAAGGCCTAACGTTCAGTTCGTCCAATCCGCCGGCGCGGATTTACGCGGCGGCGGTGGGGGAGGTGGCGGCGGTCGAAGTAGTGAACCAGTCGATCCTAAACAAGCACTAATAAACAGCATGCTAGGTGAAACTGGTCATTTCGCTGAATCAGGACGTCTGTTTTACGAGATCATCGAGCTTTCGAAGATGCGGATACCAACAGTCTCTGTCGTGTTCGGTGCATCGACCGCCGGTGGTGCTTATCAACCGGGTATGAGTGACTACAACATCTTTGTCAAGAACCAAGCGATGGTAGCGCTCGGTAGCCCACCTTTAGTCAAAATGGCAACCGGTGAAGACGCGGATCCGGAGAAGCTAGGCGGTGCAGACATGCATACCGCCATTTCCGGTCTTGGTGACTATATCGCGGCCGACGAAATGGATGGTATTCGCCTGTGTCGTGAAGTGCTGCGTCACTTGAATTGGCGTAAACAAGGCCCCGGACCTTCCCTTCCAGATGATCCACCGGTGCACGACCCGGAAGAACTGCTCGGAATCGTCAACGAGGATTTGACCATTCCGTTCGACATTCGAGAAGTCATCGCGCGGGTTGTTGATGGCTCTCGATTCGAGGAATTCAAGCCACGTTATGGACCCACCTTAGTCACCGGTTGGGCTTCCGTCCATGGTTATCCAGTCGGAATCCTTGGAAACAATGGTCCGCTGTTATCACAATCATCCGAAAAAGCGTCTCAGTTTATCCAACTATGTAATCAGATTGATGTGCCGTTGCTATTCCTGCACAACATTACAGGATTCATCGTCGGATCAGATTTTGAAGCCGACGGGATTACAAAAAATGGATCGAAGATGATCAACGCGGTCACAAACTCGACTGTTCCACACATTACGGTTATCGTCGGAGCGTCGTACGGCGCAGGAAATTACGGCATGAGCGGACGTGCCTATGGCACGCGATTTACTTATACCTGGCCCACCGCGAAAATCGCCGTAATGGGTCCAAAGCAACAGGCAGGTGTTATGACCATCGTTCAACGCTCCGCCGCGGAACGACGCGGTCTGGAATTTGATGAAGCTGCGAACGATCAACGTGTGGCATCCGTCGAAATGTCTCTTGAAGAGCGATCTAAGGGGCTGTTCGCCAGTTCTCGCGTCACCGATGATGGCATGATCGATCCTCGGGATACGCGAGATGTGATCGGATTTTCACTGTCAGCCTGCCATAACAAAGAAGTTAAAGGTACGAAGGAGTTCGGCACATGGCGAATGTAGCGATCAAACCCATAACGCGTATCTTGGTTGCAAACCGTGGAGAGATCGCGTGCCGGGTGTTTCGAACCGCCAAGGACATGGGGATCTC
>JAGWBO010000083.1 GCA_021295855.1 Pseudomonadales bacterium
TTTCTTGCATGATGCCATGGTTTACGTAGTCGCCGATGGAGGGTGCCCAGAAACCATATGCCGCAAAGTGATGACGCATGGAGACATCCACATTTAAAACGTCAATCACGATCGGTACGAGCGCGATGACGCGATCGTCCATCGCAGCCGTGAGCCACGTCGTCCAGCCACGCTTCGATCCTCCTCCAACTACGAATCGATTTATCTGGTGTTGCCCGTCCCGGTGTTTTCGCATGAACGCGCTGATGGCGTCCATTGCGCGGACGGCGCTCTTAACCATAGCGTTGCGAGGCAACCACGTTGGGCCCCCCGATTTCAGATATTGCACCCACGCGTACGCGATCAAGTCATCCTCGTAGCGTTGCACGCCGTCTTCGTGGAATACCAGCGGTTGATTCGGAACGTGTCGAAGTTCAGCAACGACTGTACCTGTGGTGATTGCAATCTGACTCACGAGTTCTCGCGACGCTCGTTGTGGATCTTCTGTATTGGACCCGCCGCTGATATAGAGAAAGCCAATATCTGTCGCGTGCAAATCGTGTGGAATGGTGAGGATCAAACGGTGCTGCCAGAGCGGCCGATCAACTTCTGTATCGTTCAGCCAGCGTTGCGATGTCATATCGATTAACACCGTCTCATAGCCTTCGTGAATACGTATTTCAGTCGCTCGCCACTTGAATGCTCTGTCAACTTTGGTTACGTAGGCGTCGATTTCGTTTCGATGATCTGCAGGAGCGGGTTCAGCCAACAATGGACTCGACAATCCGGTGAGAACAAAAATAAAAGTCACGATCAGATGTCGTCTCATGTGTAAATACTCTAGCTGCATGAATCTGTCAATACTCTTGTCATGATCCGTTGGTACAGGTTAGTGAGACGCTCAATATCGTCAACGAGAATCCGTTCGTTGATTTTGTGAATAGTTGCGTTGACCGGTCCTAGTTCAACGGTTTCAACACCTGCAGGTACGATAAATCGCGCGTCCGACGTACCACCTGCGGTCGATTTCTCAGTGTCGAGGCCGGTGATCTGCTTGATTGTGTCCACCACGACATCGGTCAACGTTCCCTGATTGGAGAGGAACGGGTGTCCAGAAGTGTGCCACGAGAGCTCTGATGTAACGCGTGAATCAATACCGTCGATGGCTTTCTCGACGGCGCGTTTTAGTGACGCCTCTGTTTGCTCGGTGCTATAGCGAAAGTTAAAAGCTATCGCGACCCTATCGGGGATCACGTTGACCGCGCCGGTTCCGCCATTCAGATTCGAAATCTGAAACGACGTAGCACGGAAGTACTCATTACCTTCGTCCCAAACCTGATTTGTCAACGGTGTCAAGCACTTTAGCGCTTCATGAAGCGAGTTCGGAGTCGCGTCAGGGTAGGCGACATGCCCTAGTGGACCCCTGAGTGTAAGCGTGCCATTCAAAGAACCTCGACGACCAACGCGGATAGCGTCGCCGAGATGGCTGCTAGAAGAAGGTTCGCCTACAACACAGTAGTCAATCTTCTCGTCGCGAGTCTGCAACGTCTCTATGACTCGCTTGGTACCGTTAATCGCCAGATCTTCTTCGTCGCTTGTGATCAAGAAAGCTAGCGAACCCGTGTGAGAAGGGAATTGCGCGACAAATCGTTCAGCTGCTCTTCATATCTGCCGCACCGCGCCCATACAGATAGCCTTCGCGCAGCGTCGGTTCAAACGGGTCGCTATGCCATGATTCAAGTGATCCGACCGGTACCACATCTGTGTGTCCTGCAAACACCAACCTCGGTCTTGCGTCGCCGTGCCACGCCCACAGGTTGTTCACGTCTTCAAATGGCATGTGCTCAGCCGCAAAGCCTTTTGCCTGAAGGCGTTCTGCGATGAGTCGCTGACAGCCGCCATCTTCAGGTGAGATAGAAGGTCGCGCGATCAGCTCGCGAGCTAGCGCTAGTGCGTCGTCGCCCATCATCGTATCTCTTCACTTGCGCGACAGAGTCGACTTATTGCGTCCACGCATTCCTGATACGGTGCTACCAAGGCTATACGGACTCGATTCGAACCTGGATTCTGACCTTCAACGGTTCGACCGAGATACTTACCAGGTAACACGGTGATGTTCTCCCGCCGATAAAGCTCGGCTGCAAATAGTTCATCGTCCACACCTACATCAGGCCAGTAGTAGAACGCACCGTCGGGTAACTGCGCGCCAAATGTTCTCGCCATCACGGCTTGAGTCGCTTCGAACTTATTTCGATAAACGGCACGATTGGCGATAACGTGTTCTTCGTCTAACCATGCCCGTTCACTTGCGACCTGCACATGGACGGGCATCGCACACCCGTGGTAAGTGCGATAGCTGTAGCTACAAAGCCTGAACGTAATCCAGGGCAATTGGAGCGTTTCGACAGACTGTTAAACGCGACACACCGATTGAACTTTGGCAACCCCATGGATGCGGCAACTTCAAGCAGTCCAATAGGCGGCTCGTTTTCCTTGAGATAGATTTCTGAGTAACACTCGTCGGCCGCGACGATGAAATCGTGCTGCTGCGCTTTGTCTATCAGAAACGAAAGTAACTCGCGATCGGCCACGTAACCGGTGGGGTTGCCCGGTGAACAGACGTATACCAGCTCTGTTCGTTGCCATATGTCCGTAGGAATCTCTTCAATCTCTGGTCTTTCAGTCGCAGGAACGTAGTAAGGCGTTGTCCCACGCAGAAAGGCTGCACCTTCATAAATCTGATAGAAGGGGTTAGGTAATACGGTAATTGCGTTGGGCTCACCACTTAAGACCGCCTGTCCAAGCGAAAACAAACCCTCTCTCGTGCCATTCACCGGCAGAATGCTTGTGTCTGGATCTGCGTCGATGAAATATCGTCGTTTAAGCCATTGCGCGATTGCTTCGCGGAGCGTTATGTCACCACGTGTGGCGGGATAGGTCGTTAGTCCGCGATGCAGTACAGTCTGATCTGACAAACACTCGATGACGAATTCCGGCGGTTCGTGGTTCGGTTCGCCTAGAGCTAATGACACGTGTGGCGAGTTAGATGTGGGTCGAATGCCTTCCTTCAAGGCATTTAAGCGCTCGAATGGATAGGGAAGTAATGAAGCGAGGTGGCGATTCAACTGGGTAGCCCTAATGCGTCAGTAGCGGTAATTCAGCGTTGATGCGATCTGTCAGGCGAGCTCTCAAGTCATCGACATCCGTAGCCGTGGCAAGCGAGGTGTGGTCGGTCGTACTCACTAAAAAGATATCTTCGGCACGTTCCCCCAACGTGGTGATTCGTGCTTGATGAAGCTCGATATTGAATTCGACGAAAAGTGTGCTGATGAGCGCCAACAATCCCGGCCGATCAGCGGTTACAACTTCGAGACGACTGATGCCGTTTTCGTTAGGTTCGGTGATTGTGACACGCGCGGGTCGGTTGAACTGTTTAAGTTGCCTCGAGATTCGACGATGCTGCCTTCGAACAGGCGGTGTGTGACCGTCAATGACGTTCTGCAACATATCGCGGATTTCGGACTTGCGATTTTTCGGAACAAGGTTGTTCTCGTCCTCCATCACGACGAAAGAGTCGTAACAGTAGCCTGATGTTCCCGTGCCGATATTTGCACGCATTACATCGAGGTTGAGTACGTCCAGGACCGCGACACAGTCAGCGAACAACCTAGGTCGATCCTTTGTGTAGATAAAAATCGTGTAGAGCCGTTCGTCAGCCACATCCATCAGATGAACGAGCCCGTTCGAACCGGAAGGTCGCGACACGATTGCGACTGCGATTTCCGCGAGTGTCACCGCTTCATGTGAAAGAACGAAACCAGGTGAAACATCATTCCAGAGGAAGTCCAGATCAACGTTTTTTACGCCTTTCTCTTCGAGTATGACGGCGGTTTCTTGTTGGCGCCTCTCGACCGCTTCAAGTCGCTCGTTTGGTCCATACTCACCATGCTCAAACATCGCTAATGTTGAGGTGTAGAGCTGGATTAGGAGTGACTCCCGCCACGCGTTCCATTCCTTCGGATTGGTGGCATGGATATCGGCTGCGGTTAGCGCCATTAGGTAGTGCAAGCGTTCTGTTGATTGGACGATCGTCGCAAACTTGTGGATATTGGCCGGGTCCGAAAGGTCTTCGCGTTGCGAGGTCATTGACATAAACAAGTGACGCTGGACGAGCCAAACGACAAGGTCCCGGTCTTCATTCGTGATGCCAACTTGCTCACAGAACCGTCCTGCGTCGACGGCGCCAAGAGACGAGTGGTTACCACCTCGACCTTTGCCGATGTCGTGGAACAATCCGGCAATGAACAGGAGCTCGATTCGGGGGATTTTGGCTACCACGTCACGAAGAAAAGGGAATAGGTCCTCGTACTCGGGAAGGTACATGCGCCTTAGATTCCGTAACAGCGTCATGGTGTGAGCGTCAACGGTGTAGATATGAAAAAGGTCGTGCTGCATCTGTCCGATGATGCGACCGAACTCTGGAATGTATGCGCCGAGAATCCCGTAGCGACGCATTCGAGTCAACTGACTGACCACTGTATAAGGGGATTTCAGAAGCGTAACAAAGAGCCTACCGACCTCCGGATCAAACCGAAAGTTATCGTCGATCAGGTTCAGATTCCGTCTAATTTGCCGAATCGTGTTTGCACGAACACCGCGGATATCGGTTCGGTTCGCCATGATGACGAATATCTCCATGAGGGCGGACGGCTTGCGCCTAAATACGTCGCCTGCGGTGGTTTCGATGTAGTGGTTTCGAATTCGAAAGTTCTCGTCAATTGCCTCGACGACCACTCTTCGGTTTTTCGAGAGAATCGCTTCGGTGAAGTGCTGAATCAAAATATCGTTAACTTCACGTAGTTCGAGAACTCGACGGTAGTAGTCGCGCATAAACGCTTCGACCGCGAGCAAGCCGTCTGAATCCTCATATCCGAAGCGCACTGCGATTTCGCGTTGATGATCGAAATAGAGCTGATCTTCCTTACGTTGCGCTAACAGGTGTAAGGCGAAACGAACTCGCCACAGAAAATGGCGACCATCGAGCAGGATTTGACACTCGTTCTCTGTCAAAAATCCTCGTTCTACTAATTCGCTTAGATCAGTCGTTTCACAGTGTTTCTGTGTAATCCAACTAATAGTCTGGATGTCACGAAGACCTCCGGGAGAACTCTTGATGTTAGGTTCGAGACCATATTCAATATCTGAGTAGTGCTCGTGTCGGGTGTTTTGCTCATCAAGTTTGCCGTTGAAGAATCGTTTGCTTGGCCAAAGGAATCGGCTACTTAAGCTGCGATCGAGTTTCTGCGCCAAGCGCGACGACCCGATCAGTAGTCGTTTCTCGACTAATGCGGTCATGACGGACAGGTCACGAGTTGCTTCACTCTTGCACTCGCGTACTGTGCGGACACTGTGGCCGATTTCTAAGTTCAGATCCCACAGCAGTCGAATGAATTCACCAATCCGATCGTTACTACGCAGACGTTCCTTGATGAGGATCAGTAAGTCGATATCAGATTTTGGGTGCAGTTCCCCGCGCCCGTATCCGCCAACTGCGAACAATGCGCAATCGTCGTCGTACTCGAACCAGTGGTGCCAGAGTTCACATAAAAACGCGTCGATAAATGTCGCCCGTTCACGCACTAACGTTTCGACATCTCCCCCTGCCCAGAATTGATCAGCGAGCGCACCTTCCATGACGTGGATGCGACGTTTGAGATCGTCGAGCGGCTCTAGTGAAACGTCAATAAAACGACTCCTCGTCGCGAAGCGTCAGTATCTCGAAACCGTCGTTGGTTACGAGAAGCGTGTGCTCCCACTGCGCGGACAGGCGGTGGTCTCGGGTTACCACGGTCCACTCGTCGGTAAGAAGCTTGATATGGCGCTTGCCGGCATTGATCATGGGTTCAATCGTGAAACTCATGCCGGGTTGAAGTTCAACTCCTTCACCCGGGTTGCCATAGTGCAGCACCATGGGTTCGTCATGGAACTTATCGTTAATGCCGTGCCCACAGAATTCTCGAACGACCGAGAAGCGTGCGCGTTCTGCGTGAGTTTGAATGGCGTGACCGATGTCGCCAAGACGCGCCCCTGGACGCACCTGCTTAATCCCCAAATACAAACACTCTTGAGTGATGTTGATCAATCGCTTGGCAAGGACGCTAGGCTCACCAACCGTGAACATCTTGCTCGTATCGCCGTGAAAACCGTCCCTGATGACAGTGATGTCGATATTGAGAATATCGCCTCGTTTAAGCACCTTCCTCTCAGAGGGGATCCCGTGACAGACAACATGATTCACGGACGTACAAATGGACTTGGGAAACGGCGGTGAATTGCCGTTTCGGTAATTTAGCGGAGCAGGAATACAACTCAGATCCTTAACGATAAATTCATGACAGATCTGATCGAGTTCTTCTGTACTCACGCCAGCTTTGACGTGAGAACCGATCATGTCTAGGACGGATGCCGCTAATTGTCCGGCGACACGCATCTTATTGATCTCGCTTTCGTTCAGCAGGCGGATGCTCACGAGACTACCGATAGAAGTGAAGAATTGGGGTCAGGATGCAAATACTAAGGAATCACGTTAGATCAAGCGGAGAGGGGGCAAGCGATTCCTATAATTTCGCCGCTCTAAGGCGGGTAGTCCTCGCTGAAAATAACCCGTGCAATCAACGATCACGTCGCGGGTGGCCATTTTCGAACGGCGTATACGACGTGACTTGCGCGGCAAAGCGCCAGTTGGCGCAATCCAACCCGGAGATAAATCAATGGCAGACATTGGTCTGCGCGACATGCTAGATGCGGGCGTCCATTTTGGACATCAAACTCGCTATTGGAACCCGAAGATGTCCCCTTATATCTTCGGATCGCGTAATAAAGTACACATCGTTCATTTAGAGCGAACGTTAGAGTTGCTGGAAGAGGCGCTTGCGTCGGTTCGTCTATTGGCAAGCCGAAACAAGCAAATTCTCTTTGTTGGTACGAAACGATCGGCATCCCGAACGATTCGAGAACAGGCTATTCGAGCCGAAATGCCATACGTTGATCGACGTTGGCTCGGTGGGATGTTGACGAACTACAAGACCATTCGACAGTCGATCCGTCGCTTGACAGATCTCGAAGCACAGGACGCAATGTCCCAGTTTGATCTGCTGCCTAAGAAAGAAGCGCTTCAGAAACGACGCCAAATGGACAAGCTCACCAAGAGTTTGGGCGGCATCAAGGACATGGGCGGGTTACCGGATGCGCTTTTTGTCGTTGACGTCATGCATGAGCGAATTGCGGTCGACGAAGCCAACAAGCTTGGAATCCCAATCATCGGCGTTGTTGACACCAATAGTGATCCGGGTGGCGTCGATTGGGTTATTCCCGGCAACGATGATGCTTTCCGGGCCGTAAGTCTCTATGTAACGGCGGTTGCGGACGCGATCGTCGAAGGTAGAAAGTTGGAGGCACAAGGCGGCGTGACAGCCGAGGACTTCGTTGCTGAAGCAAGCGCTGAAGCGGACGTCGCAGCCGCTGCCGAAGAGACTGCCGCTACGGAAGAGACTGCCGCTACGGAAGAGGCTGCTGCTACGGAACAGGCTGCCGCTACGGAAGAGGCTGCCGCTACGGAAGAGGCTGCCGCTACGGAAGAAGCTGTCGCTACCGACGAAGCAACCGCTACCGCAGACACGGGTGCTACCGAAAAAGGTGCAGACGGTGGTGACAAAACCGAGGCATAGGTTCCTCAATCTTTTCTGATACTCAATTCGACTTTGGAGCATGGTTGTCGTGAGTGACATCGCCAAAATCAAGGAAATCCGAGAACGAACCGGTATTGGGTTCGGCGACTGTAAGAAAGCACTGGCTGCTTGTGATTGGGACGTCGAGAAAGCGATCGATCACATCCGAAAGCAGAGCGCAGTCAAAGCCGCTAAGAAAGCGGATCGAACCGCTGCAGAAGGTCGTCTAGCTATCAAAATTGCAGATGACGGGAAATCAGGTGCGATCGTTGAGATAAACGTTGAGACCGATTTCGCCGCGCGTAATGAGCGATTTGGCTCTTTTTGCGATACGGTAGTTGATACCGTGCTTCGGGAAGGTCCGGACTCGTTGGATTCATTGGACGGTCTTCGGAAAGAACTGGTACAGACTATTGGCGAAAACGTCGGCTTGCGACGAGCGGCCCGATTCGTTGCGGAATCTGACGACGGGTTCGTTGCATCGTACCTACACACCAACGGTGTGGTTGGAACATTGGTTGAGATGTCTAGCGGCGATGATCAGACCGCTCGGGACGTAGCCATGCACGTGACCGCATCAGAGCCATTGGTTGTCAATGCTGACGATTTACCTGAATCCGTAGTAGCGAAGGAACGTGAGATCCTATTGCAACAAGCGCGCGACTCCGGCAAACCGGAAAACATCATCGAAAAGATGGTTGAAGGTCGACTACGTAAGTTCCGAGCAGAATCGTGTTTGTCAGAACAACCGTTTGTCAAAGATCCTGAACAGAAGCTCGGATCGGTTCTGAAGTCTCGCATAGCCTCTTGTGAACGGTTTGTGTGCTATCAGGTTGGCGAAGGTATCGAAAAACGTGAAGATGATCTCGCTGCTGAGGTGCAGAAGCTCATCTAATTTCACGTCT
>JAGWBO010000084.1:0-4066 GCA_021295855.1 Pseudomonadales bacterium
GGTGTCAGCTAGTCCAGATGGGAATGTGACGCTCAACGAAATCACACAAGCAGAAAAAACCTACACCTTCTACCCCGAATTTGATTCGTTCTTCCCGCTCGAAACCTTGATGTTCGTGGGTCGCTTGCCCGACTTGGACCAGGATAGTGTCGATGAACTGATGGTGCTTACGCCGTCGAGTCAAACGACGCGCATCTACAT
This sequence comes from Pseudomonadales bacterium, assembly GCA_021295855.1. Classification (GTDB taxonomy): domain Bacteria; phylum Pseudomonadota; class Gammaproteobacteria; order Pseudomonadales; family Azotimanducaceae; genus Bin55. Next base: position 202 of record JAGWBO010000084.1, read on the forward strand.
ACTTGCGTCTGGTGACTTGGAAGGCATGGATATGGCGGACTTTACAGTCGATGGTAAGATCAATCTAGCCACTTCGTATCGCTTTCCCAACTCCTTCCGCATCGACCATTTCGAGCTCTTCCAAGCCAATTTGTTCCCGTCGACGGTTCAAGAATCAATGAACCGCGAATCGCGAAGTTCCTTCCTGCCTCTACTCGATCTCGGGACGTCTCAACAGTCGTATCTCGTAGATCTTCGGAATTTGGCGGAGCACGATAACGCGGACGGTGAACGCGACGGCGTCGTAACGAGCTTTGATACGAGCGTACAACACACGTGGACCTTCCCTAACTTGGGTTATTTGAGCGTATGCAAAGCAGACGACGCTACTACTCGCATGCAGTTGGTTGGGTCGCTTACCGCGGTCGGGGAGTCGATATCCGCTTCGAATCCGCTTGAGTTACTCGTCTTCGACACCGACAAATTGGCGTCGCTCGACGGGGCGGATAGCGCATCAGACGGCAGTGTAGCGCTCGACACGGCTCTCATGCGAGACTCTGCCGAAATCTGGCAGCTATCGTTTGGACAGTTGACGACGAATACGTTGTTCGCTTACGTTAGTTGCGCGGGTGATTTTGACGCCGATGGTCACGAAGATATCTTGGTCTCGCTAACCCAATTCGATGGTCAACGATCGCGGGCACATGTCATCCTGTTCGCCTATTCAGACCTTGTCGCGATCGATCGGCTAGACGGGAACGAGGACTTACGCGTCGACCTCTCCCGACTTTGGCCGAATGGTTAAGGCTGAACTAGCCAATCCATACCTCATTTGCTCGTTCCAAGCATACGACGCAACGACGTTCCGCTTGTGGCGCATTGCCACAAGTGAAACTAACGCTGGCTGACAGGTGGTACTACTGTGCTGTATATGGTCATTCGGAAGATCAGGACATCAGCGCGTCCAAGAACATTCTGCTTGAAGGTTTGCGAGCTCTCAACTCGGATGGGAAGATTCCCGAGGCGTGAGTGGAAGGAAGAACAACAGCATCCAGTGGGAAGCCGTCCAAGCAGAACGGTAGATTAGGATCGTCTAATCTATAGTTCCCATTGCTTTGGTCGAATGGTCAAGACAAGATCTCTTTTGACCAAGAGCGGACATCGATCGTGGCATGATCCCCCTTATTAACTTCGTTTTTCTGACGCTCACGTTCATTGTGTTCGCTGGATAGATTGAGACCCATCACCGCAAGCTTTCAAGTACAAAATCGACAAGCTCCGTTACGAGAGCTGATGAAGTCCAAGTCCTTACGATATTCACAGATGGTTCACTGGAATACAACGACGAAGAGCTGCAGTTAGAGCAATTGCAGCAGGTACTTACACAGATGGATGCGTCCGAACGTGCTGGGAACCAAACGAAGATGCTTGTCATTGTGGACGCCAACCTCTTCGTCCACGATTTGCAGAATGTCTTGAGTCTGCTGCAACGGGTTGGTATCGAGACAGTTAACCTCGCGAACCTTCCAGCCCGGGAAAGTCCTTCCTGAATAACACATCGATTCATCCAGCGCAGTGGCTCGCGGCAGTACTGGTCGCCGTGTGCGTACACATGGTGATATTCGGATACGTTTTCGATTTACGTCGACATGCGGGTGCGATTGATGCGGGCTATGGCGGTTTTGAAGTTGATCTCGGCTTGATACAAGAACCGGCAATTGAGCCAGTGCCGCGATCTCAGCCGACACCGGTCGTTACGACTGTCACCGAGACAGCGGTACAAGAAGCTGCACCTTCGTCAGAGCAACTTACCCTAGAGGTGCGACCACGTCCTGCGGTTCCAACGCCACAACAGGTCGCACAGACCAGTCGGGGTCAAAGCCCAACCTACGGAGGAGCACCTGGCATCCGGGACCTTTACATCGCACAACAGTCCGCCCGACTCAATCGATTCAAGTACTATCCCATTCGATCGCTTCGACAAGGGGAAGAAGGCGTACCCGTATTGGCGTTGGTGATTGATCGTCGGGGCAGAGTGCTTGACGCGGAAATCGCCGTAAGTTCTGGTTTCGAAGAACTTGACCGGGCGGCATTGAGAATCGCGGAGAACGCCAAACCCTTGCCAAGATTCGATCGGCGGATGCAGATGGCGCAGCTCCGCGCGAGAATACCGATAAAGTTTGAAGTTCCAAAAGGGAATTTATGATTTGAAAACATATGTGGGCTAAAACAGATCAGCGCGAAGTCTGATAGTCGTAATCTCGGTAGAATGCCGGATTTCATGACTTAAATCCGACGCTCAACGTTTACTCACGATCTTTCGGTACCGGACCATCCTTCTCCTAGGTGCCCCCAAAAACGCTTTCCCCGCTTGACCGGATCATTGAAAACCGCTTGTCGATAGCTGAGCTGCAAAATCACTGAGCCGCGGCAGTCTTCCAATTAAATCGGGATCCAGATCAATCAGGATTTTGTGTAGTATTCAATTCCGTTTTAGACGAAGGTAGCAACTAGTTGCTACCTCTTTAGCTATGCGATCCGTAGGAATCAAGACGCTTAATAACAAACTGAGCGCATACGTGCAACTAGCAGCGTCCGGTGAAACGATATTGATTACAGATCGAGATCGCGTAGTCGCCGAGCTCGGTCCAATAGACAGCACTCGGACATCCGTTCCTTCCGATGCGTTTCTAGCTGACTTAGTTCGGTCTGGTGTGATGACGCCACCATTGATGCAAGCAACGACGCCGCCACCAAAACCGCCTCCGGTCGGAAGTTTCGATGAAATCATGAGGGAGTTAGATGAAAGTAGAGAGGATCGGTGATCTACCTAGATACATCAGTCGTACTCGCGTATCTTTTTGCTGAGAAGCGACAACCTCCAAATCATCTTTGGAGAGAGACGTTGGTTTCGAGTCGCTTGCTCACGTACGAGATGTGGACCGCGATTCATGCGCGTGGATTGGTTGATACGCATGGGGAATCCGCACGTTCGATGATTGGGCAGGTCGCTTTGCTGGAGTTGACCCCTAATGTTCTTGCGTGGTTGATTGACGCCATGCCTAGCAGGATGACGCTACGTACGCTTGACGAGATCCATTTGGCAACTTGCATCTATTTGAGCAATCAAGGTCAATCGATTGCGCTCGCATCATACGATTTGCGCATGACTAACGCCGCTACTACGCTGAAGATTCCTCTCTTTGAACTGTAGGGTTTCTCGCGGATGTAGATTCTGAGAAGTTCTAAATCTCTCACATGACGAGGGTGGTGACTATGTCCTAACGTCCCGACCGCGCGCGTTGAGCGTGCTGCTTGTCTTGAATTCGAGCGGTGCGGGTGAAGCGAGCCCGTGCGCGACGCTGAAATCCAACCAATCCGGTGGTTTTGTCGTGCTAATGTTAGGCGACATTTAAACTACCGGAAAAACGAAATCGAAACTGCCGTTCACCTAAGCACGAACCTAGCCAGTTACGGCGATCGCGAGTGGACTTAGTGTGTATTTCACGACGTTGATGGAACTGATCAATCGCTTGCGGTGGCGCAGGCAACCGGCACGTTAAGCACTGCATGGCGTTGCTGCGTCGAGTCGCATTGGTGATCGTTGACGAAATCGGTGACTTCCCGTTACCGGACGACGGAGGTTGCTTGTCTTTCTACTGGCGAATGCCCGAGACGAACTCAGTTCCATGACCTTGACGACCAACAAGGGGGTCGGAAGAATGGGGCAGCGTGGTTAGCGACGAGGTCATGGCGGCGACGCTGAATCGCCGGTTGGAAGAGCATATCATGGAGACGTTCTCGATGTTTTCTTCGACCCATGTCACCAGCGCGTTTCAGCCTGGTTCTTCGTCCCAGCGCTCGATCCAGTGACGCAGTTCGCGAC
>JAGWBO010000084.1:4080-5520 GCA_021295855.1 Pseudomonadales bacterium
CAGCTTCAGTTCGTCGACGCAGTCTGGATCGGTCTGATGGGTCGTACGTGTCACCGCGTTGCGCAGAAAATGCACCGCGCAACGATTCGGCCAACTTAGTCACCTTCCGGGTTGAGACGCCTTGGACGTACATCTCGGTGAGGGTTGACATCAACGCCTTTTCCGAACGGTGGTAACCTTCGAACACCTGGGTATTGAAACGACCGTCGCGGTCCTGGGGTACCCGCAACTCGACGGTCCCCACCTTCATGCGCAACCGGCGGGTGTAGTGACCTGATCGATAACCCCGCCGTGCAGTGGACCGTTCACCTTTCTCAACCCCGCGGAGCTCGGTCATTTCACCTTCGAGCACGGCGTACAGCGCCTTCTCCACCAGCTGCTTCGCAAAGTCAGGGACGTCAGAAAGATAGCTTGCAATCAGGGCATCGCGGTCGTTACAATCTGGCTCGTTCATTTTTGTATTCCCGTGCAATTGAATCGGCAGCTTCCGAACGGTTCAACACGTTCGGGCGCATTCTTATTTATGAATCGAATTTGCAGAAGAATATTGTCACAATTCGCGGTTAGAGTGGGGGGATGCTTTATCATTACTTCAATAACAATACTCGAGGGCGATGTGCTGCTCAAGGATTGATCAAAACTATGTCTAAAATTTATTTCATAGCGAAATTCTCGTTAATGTGTTTTGGCTTTCCATTTGCAATTCTTGCATCGGGTCAAGATTTACCAATCATAGCAGTAACTGACATTACCGCATCGGTTGATAGCTCGCGCTATCTTGATTTCAAAAACTCCAAAGCTTCAAACTTTCAAACAATGCTTGAGACGCAACTTGCAAAAATTGGGAGATTCAAAATCGTAGAACGAGAGAGAATTGACCAGGTACTTGAAGAGCAAGCACTCCAAGGAAACTTCTCTGGGACTGATAGGACTTTAGCAATCGGCGAGGTTGACTACGTTGTATTTGGTTCAGTTACGAGATTTGGTTCAACAAAAACGGCGGTATCAACACGCGGAATTTCTACCGTTCGATCTCTCACAGAATTTGGTGTTGATTTGAAAATCGTTGACGCTTTGAATGGTGAAATTCGAAGAGCCGAGACCGTCAACGTTAACATCGAGTCTGGATTAGATACTAAAACCGGAGGAGTCGCGACTAGCGAACGACTAGCCGATCCGTTGTCCGAAGTTCAAAGACGAGCTGCAAAAAAAGTTGCCGCAACTATCGCGGAGAGTATTTTCCCGATCGAAGTATTAACATTCCGAGAGGATACACAAATCAACTGCTGTGTTTACTTAAATTATGGTGACGCGATCCTTAGTAAGGGCGATATTTTGAAGATCGTAGAATCTACTGAAGAACTGATTGATCCTGCTACAGGTCTGAATTTGGGAAGCGTAGAAAAGACGATCGGACAGGTTGAGATTACAGAAGCTCTT
>JAGWBO010000084.1:5527-6540 GCA_021295855.1 Pseudomonadales bacterium
CCGCAGAAGGGACAGGTTGCTAAGATTATTCGAGATTCTCCAAGGCGTTCCCAGTCAGTTGATCTCAGTCAACAAAAGCGAATTGGCCGTGAGTTATAGACTCAAAATTCGAGTCACCATCAAAAATTAAAATAAGATAATCTTCCGAACTACAATCCACTGGAATTTGCAGAAAATATCAGGAGCCGCTTAATCGAATTACGGAACTTACAAAGAACGATGGATAGCTACTTCTTGTGGTTATGGTTCTGATGGCGCACCAAATAATCGTTCTTCATGAGTTTTGATACAAACGCGTAAAGGCATGCGCCCTATGTTTGTCTCATCATGTGAATTTTAATTCCGTCCCCAATCGTAAATTTAGCTAATGATATATTCGCGACGTAATATCGTGAACGGTAGAATTCTCCGCGGCTGAATTCTTAGATGCGTATTACGCTCGTCTGTTATTATTAGCATACTGCCGTATAATCGAGTCGAATTGACGACCGTCAAACTAATATGCGAAATTACCAAGTGAAATTCACAGTACTAAGTTTTAGCTTGATGTACACTGTCTTCATATTTGGCCAGGACAACGTACCTGTGATCGCGGTCGGGAAAAGCATAAAGACATCGATTGAATCGTCTTTAGCTAAGACTCGAAAATTTAGGGTTATGGAACGAGCTAACCTAAATCAATTGTTGGAAGAACGAAGTCTATCAATCGCCGGAATCGCAGATGGCGTCGCGTCTCTCAGTGGTTTCTCAGGGGTGGATTATCTAATCATGGGACGAGTTATGGAAGTAGGGGTTATAAATTCCCGTGGTGGAGTAGGCGGTTCTCTCTTAGACGGCTTAGTTTCGATAGTTTCCAAATATCGTTGTCTAGCGGTCGTGAGTTTAAATGTTCGAGTTAACGATGTACACACAGGAGAAATTAAAATTTCAGACGATTACACTGCTGCGAAACGGATAAACATCAATTGGCCAGATTATAATCCAGATTACAGGAACCCGTGTAGATACGTAAG
>JAGWBO010000084.1:6625-12623 GCA_021295855.1 Pseudomonadales bacterium
TCTGATGTGTATTTGAACTACGGCGATGCGTTTTTGTCGAAAGGCGACTATCTTAACGTAGCTTCTCTAGGTGAAGGCTTTGTCGATCCCGACACCGGCGAGGTGCTAGGTGTGGTAGAAGAGAACATAGGGTATATTCATGTTACGGATGTGCGCGAAAAGTACTCCGTCGGAAAAGCGATAGAGACGCGAAGAGAACTTTCGAGTGGGGATATCGCGCAAGCACTTACTGAGGACGATGTGAAGAGTTTGAAAAAGCGAGTTGCAGCGCAAAAAAAGGCGACCGCGAAACTGGAGAAGCAATGCGACGACGCCAAACGAAGAGCTGAGAGGAGGTGTAGCAGGGATGAGCAATCTTCCCGATGTCTTAAGGCGAAATCCGACGCTGAAAAGGCTTGTGGTTGAAATCCATATCACTGTGTCAATCCTCAGTTACTTCGGTGTCAACGGAATGCATAGGATGTTTACTGCGGACGTTTGCTGCGTTGCATAGCACGAGCAACGATATTAGATGTTTATGGGGATTACTAACCTAATCTAATAATATAGTCTAATCCAAACGCTGAAATGTCGCATGTACGACATTCTTGAACTGAAACTAAACAATGTTGAGATTGACTTTCCTTGGTATGAACACTACCGTCTTGACATTAACTCCGAAATGCGTCGTCAAAGGGAAGAAAACCAAATTGTACGTTGAAGAATGACGTCTATTCGCTTGGATGCCTCCAATTAAGGAGACAGTATCCGCAATTGAGGAACTAAGACTTCCCAGCTCTCCGATCGCAATCTCTCGGCGTAAATTTCGTCTTTCTCATCTGCCTTAGAACGGGTGAATATGCCATGCACGGTAGCGTTAATCACCCGTACGTTACTAAGATCACTCCAATTACTAGCCATATGTCCTACTACTTGACCGTTTCCGTTGTGTAATTCCCACCGCCCGTTTACTTGCATCAACGTGAGTTCATCTCCAAAGTTGAGCGCTGAAATAGCACGATGTACGGCACTATCAGAGGTGTGCCGCCCCGCAAAGCCAATCCAGACTTGCCCCATCGTGCAGGTCATGACGCGTTCTGCAAGTCGATCATCCGACAAATCAATATGAGGCGCATCGCGCAATAAAACGCTCGATGCACCTAGGAGCGGCTTGAGAAGAACCTCCGCTCGTTGGTTCACTATCGCTTCAAGCGGTTGATCTTTGCTATCAAATTCCCAAGAATCTTTTAAAGAAAGCACTAACAAAGTCTGCTTCGCCCGCGTCATCGAGACATAGAAAAGACGCATTGGTGCATCAACATCCTCGCCTTTGCTATTACTGTTCCACTTACCATCCAACAAGGCGACATGGTCGAACTCAAGACCTTTCGCACCATGCGCACTGGTGAGCATCAATCCGGTTTGTCGGCGTCGAATCTCATGGCTCCATTCGCCGAGCCAATCCTTGACGTAGCTGACGGAGAGAACCGATGCATCTTGTTCTTCAAGCAGGAGTTCATCTACTGCTTGCGAAAGCAAATGATCCCACGGACTATCCGCGTTGTTGGAAAGAAACTGTCTTAACTGACTTACTTCGACGGTTAATCCGGTAGCTTCTACCATCTTAAGGAATGATTGCGTCTCCCTGACGCGCCAAAACGACCCGGCTTCTTCGTTCCCAAGCTGAAACGGAATACCTCGAATCCTGCATACGGAAGCAACAGCGTCAAGGTCACTCCAATTCCTTGCAATCACCGCGCAGCGGTCCCAGCGCCAGTCCCCGTCCAAGCTAGCGAGACGACAGAGTTCGTCCATCGCTGCGACGGCTTGGCTAAGCTGGCCTCCGTTGACGTTAAGAATCTGTACGCGTCCGTTGGCTACAGGGTCAAGTGCTTGCCAGACGCCGCCCAGAGCTTGATCTTCTCTTGATGTGTCGATCCGTAATGTCTGCTCGCGTTTGAGGCGATCCGTGGTGATATTGATGCATCGATTCGACGCGTCAATGATGTTCGCCGTAGAGCGATAGTTCTCGACGAGATAGTCTAAGCTCGCTCTGTAGTCTTGTTGAAAGCGCCGAATGTACTCGACCGATGCCCCCTTCCAGCTATATACATTCTGATCGTCGTCGCCGACCGCGAATAGATTCAGCCTTGAATCTTCATCAGCAAGTGTTCTTCCAGTCAAAGCCGAAATAAACTCAAACTCAGACTTGCCGATATCCTGGTATTCATCAACGAGAATCCAAGACAGACGACCGATCATTTGTTCACGACTCACCATCGTTGTCGCTTCCGAGTCGGCGCGAAGCGTTTCCGTTGCTTGTCGAAGTAAGTCGTCGAATTCAGTCTCGCTTGGGATAGTGACTGTGTCCGCGAAAGAGATACCGAGAATGCGGAGTGCCAACGCATGGCATGTCATAACGTTGACGCCACGTGCATCTGCACCGACAAGGTCGTTCAAGCGTCGACGAACTTGCACAGCAGCATGTCGGTTGTAGGTCAACGCCAAGATTCGATCTGCCGCTTCCCGCCGTGCACGGATCAGGTAGGCGATTCGGTGCACAAGGACACGGGTCTTACCAGAACCCGGTCCTGCGAGCACCAGCACATTGGTACGTTCTCGCTCATCCGCCACGATTCGCTCTTGAACACGATTTCCTAACCCTGTAACGATTTCGTCGTAGTGGTTCGGTAGTGTCTCGCGTCGCATGGCACGTTCTTGCCCCTTGAACCACTTCTCGATAAACGCTTCGTTGTCGAGCTCAAAGTAGTCCATGGTGAGGCGCAACGCTAGCGTGATGTCATCCAAACCTAAACGCGCATACTCGGCGACTACGTGGACTTGTGCCGTCTTCTCTAAATAATGTTGTTGTAGTGGCTCGAAATCACCAACTGTAAACTTGCTTCCGTCACGCTTCACACGCAGTGTCATGGCGGGTCGGAACACCGTCAGACCACGATTCAGCGTGACGATTTCCTGTTCGTGCATCCAGAGTAGAGCACGATCCACGAGTGCCTGTGCATTGCGATTTCTCAATGATCCTATAAGTGCTACGTCTTCTCGTATACACTTTTCTAGTTGGCCGTAAGTAGTTTCGACGAGGAGGTCGCGCCCACGAACACCCGACTCTATCTTGCCGCGTAAATGGCTCAATAGTCGTTCGGCGCCATCTCGGCGGCGGGACGCGAGTCGCTGGATCTGATCCCACTCGCGACGTAGTCTTACTCCAACGCTATCCAAGTCTCGTGATCTAATTTCCAAACTACGCTTGGCATCGGGTTCGTCGCGCCCATCCCCAGCGATACTCCGGAGCAGTCGGACGAGACGTTCAGGCATCGGATTCTCAAAGCCTTGCTCACGCAGACTTTGCGACAGTGCGCGTAACCCGAGTCTCGTCCATTCGCCTACAGTCTGATCCGGTGCTTCTTCACGTAGCGCATCGATCATCGCCTGCTCCAGCGCCTTGGCTACGTCGAAGCGTTGTTGCGAGTTGTTTTCGACGCTCTCGTGGACATAAACCGTAATGGTGATATCGTTGATCGCGATACCGAAGGACTCAAGGTTGCTGAAGGTGGTGCGTAGCTGTGGAAGCGTACAACCGCATTCATTCATCAGTTCATCAGTGGTTATCCCGATATCAGGGTCCGCTTGCGCAAGCGTTTTAACGACGTCGACCATGCGGAATCTTTCATCGTTTCGAATCTCGAATCGTTTACTGTGTTGATCAATGCGCTTAATCGCCTCACCGACATTCTTGACGCGCAGAGATGAGGGGAACACGGACGTGCGATTCTCGTCCCGCGTCATCAACTTTGCATCTTCTAGCCATGCAATTGCTGTGCGCACGCGGTCATCATCGGTAGCAGAGTCACGCTCGAAATCACCATCTTTGTCCTCGATAAGAATCTCGCCGCTAGTCGCGACAACGGCCTGTTCCTGATCTTCGCTGTGCCTTCGCCTTTGTGAATCGAGTCGTCGAATCGCACGAAGTACCGCTTGAATGTCTCTGAGCTCTAGGCGAGATCTCGCTGTGAGCGAGAACTGCTTTTCAGGGTCTTCTTCAGCGAAGAGCAGAAGACAGTAAGCCGGCTTTCCGTCTCTACCCGCTCGCCCTGCTTCTTGCAAGTAATTCTCAAGTGAGCCAGGAATCTCAGCATGAACCACCGTGCGAACATCGGGCTTATCGATGCCCATGCCGAACGCATTTGTGGCGACAACCGCTTCGATTCTCCCATCATGAAACTCGTTCTGGACCTCGTGCTTCTCTTCAGGTGTTAACCCTGAATGAAAGTGCCGTGCTCTTACTCCACACTGGATGAGCGCTTCCGCCGTTTCCTCTGCGCTGCGTTTCGTCGCGCAGTAAACAATCGCGCCACCAGAACTGACTCGACCGAGTGCATCTCCGATCGCTTGGTGAATGTGTTCAATACGTTGTGCGTTTGTGGTCGGCGTGACTCTGAACTCGAGATTGGTTCGTTCAGCACCACCGTCGATCACTTCTAATTTCGCGTTGAGAGATTCCTCAAAATGCGAACGAATCTCATCGATGACGTCCTGCTTCGCAGTCGCTGTCAGACAGAGGATAGGCGCTGGTTGATCCGCGTGATGTTCGTTGATATATCGTGCGACGTATCGATAGTCAGGTCGAAAGTCATGACCCCACTTCGACAAACAATGGGCTTCGTCCAATACCCATCCCACGATCCGACGACCAGCGATTGCATTACGAAACGAAACGTTGCGCAGTTGCTCTGGAGCGACAAGCACAATCCCGGTATCACCAAAGCGAATGTCGGTTAGCGCCTTCTTCCGCTCTGGTCCGGAGATTAACCCGTTGATCGTGGTAACGCAATTGATGCCGTTTCGTTGCATCGCTGCCACCTGGTCGGCCATTAATGCGACTAGTGGCGAGATCACCACCGTCAGACCACCCGTGGCTTCAAATCTCATTAGCGCCGGTAATTGGTAACAAAGCGACTTGCCACTACCGGTTGGGAGAATGCCAAGCACGTGTTTTTTTGATAGGTGTTTTTCGGTAATGACCTTCTGGAGGCTATTACCATCTAGATCCGTCGGGTATGCGCGAAATTCATCGTGACCGAACCAACGTTTTAGCGCGACAGTGAGGTTGAGGCGGTCCTGACACCAGGGGCAATCCTGCGCACCGCAATGGGTGTCACGCAGTCTATCGGCAAGAACGCTAGCACGGAAGCGGTGTTCTACATAGGGAGGAATAATCGAATTACCCCCAGAAACCGGCAACCACGCTAGCAGGTAAATTAGCGGCAGAGCATGTTCATTCGCCTTCCGCGCAATAGCGCGAGCGTTATTAGGACATCCGCGTGTAGCGAGCTGGTTTTCGATGACCGGAATTGCTTCTGAGACTTTAGGCGTGACATTTACATCGCGAATACGACGAAATAACCCGTCGAAGGCGGAGCGTGGCAACTCTATAGCAAGCAGAGCGTGCCATGAGGCAAGAAGGTCAGGATCCTTTGCCTCTAGCTCATCGAGAATGTCGGCGAGCAATGCAAGCGTGAGTTCGGCGTCGAAAAGCGGGTCATTTATCTGCGATCTAGCTAAACCGGGTTCCTTGTATTGTTTGACAAGGTGGTGATAGGGATTTGAAGGACGCGCAAGAGGACTGAGATAGAGGGTATCGACGACAGGAAATCTCAGTAGATTTAGGTCGGGCGCGTATTTAGTAATTAATGGGAGATCATGCTCGAGTATGTTGTGACCGACTAAATAGTTTGCACCTTTGACGAATGAGTCCAGTTCAAGAAGTGCTTGTCTCAGTTCCCCACGCCGCCCCTTCCACGCGAACGTACTCGAATTGTCAGTTCGGACCGCACCGATCGCAGAAATACTTGTTTTACCTTCCAGATCAAGCGAGACGACCCTGCGAAACGGACGTTTTTCCAGCCGATTTCTGATGGCTTTTAAGTCGTTCCAGCGTCCGGTCGTCATTAATTTGTAATCTTCAGTCAAGTTACTTTATTGATGAACACCATCGATA
>JAGWBO010000085.1 GCA_021295855.1 Pseudomonadales bacterium
AGTGCCCTGCGGGACGCATATCTGCTAAGACCGGTACTCGTTTCCCAATTCTCGAAAAATCGTCAAGTTCTAGTGCAATGTCGGCCGCACTTGCGATCGCCAGCAGGTGTAAGACAGCATTCGTGGAACCTTCTAGCGCGATTACTACAGTAATTGCGTTCTCGAAGGACTCGCGTGTCAATAATTTAGACGGTGTTAGATCCTTCTCCACCAAATCCGCGACAGCTCTTCCCGCTCGATAACAGTCTGAGATTTTCGCCTCGCTGACTGCTTCTTGAGATGATGAATTTGGCAGGCTTAATCCTAGAGCTTCAATCGCGGATGCCATGGTGTTGGCCGTATACATACTTCCTCGACCTCTTGAAGTTCCTCGGCTGAGATTAGGTTTTCGGCGCGAGATCCGACCGCCTCAAACACGGAGATGATGTCACGTCGATTCGTGCCAGGCTTTATCGTGCCACCGTAAACGAATATCGCTGGCCGATCGAGTCGAGCCATGGCCATCGCACATGCTGGCATGTTCTTATCGCAGCCACCGATAGCGACAAGTCCGTCGAAGCCTTGGGCAGCCACCACCGTCTCGATCGAGTCTGCGATTACTTCGCGACTGACCAAGGAATAACGCATGCCGGGTGTGCCCATGGATATACCATCAGAAACAGTTATGGTGTTAAAGACGACGCTTTTAGCGCCATTCGCATCGACTCCTGCCGCAGCGTGCTCAGCGAGCTCGTTGATGTGCATATTGCAAGGCGTTACATTGCTCCAGGTTGAAGCGATGCCGATCTGTGCCTTTTGAAAATCTTCGCGTTTAAACCCAACAGGATAGAGCATTGCGCGGCTGGGGGCTTGCTCGACACCATCGACGATGATGCTGGAATACGGACGTTTCTTGGTCATGCGAGTTCCTTTATCAAGAGTGTCGATTGGCGACCATGATCGTAGGTGGCAAGCGCGTCGACGGGGAGGGAATCCAAGGAGGCTGGTAAGTAGTCGTGACGCGTGAACCAATCGACTGCGTGTTTTGTGAAGACGTACACATGACTCGCGCCACGTTTTCGTGCTTCCGTTTCGGCTCGCCCCAAGAGTCGACTACCGATATTACGATCTCGGTGTTTTGGTGCTGCGAGCAGAGTTCCAATCTCTTGCATTCCCTGTGAAAGTGAATACAACGCGACACATCCGACTGGGACGTTGTCATGTTCGGCAAGAAAGATCGTTGTTAAGTCACTACTCAACAGATCGCGAGTGCGCGGTACGAGTCGATCTTCCTCGATATCAGTCTGCATCAGATCGAAAATCGCGTCTGTATCGGTGTCAGTCGCACGTCGGATAGTTAGGTAGTCGTCGGTCGAAATCTGCGTCCCAGAGCCATCTGCTGTGAACAGTTCGGCTAGCAACGCGCCGTCATTTTCGTAGGACACGATATGACCACGATTTACGCCCTGACGACAAGCATGTAGCAGCGCGCGCATTCGATAGGCGGTCGCTTCGCCAAGGTCTTGATGCTCAATGATGTCTTGAAAGGCATCGGTTGACAGGTCGCTGTTTACTACGTTTGCATCGTGGACCAAGGAGGCCGGTTCATGAAAAACGATTAGCTTGTCTGCGCCCAAGGCTTGTGCAACCGCCGCTGCAGAGTCATCGACTGTCGTATCGTAACTTCTGTTCCGAATCGCCTCATCTATGGTTGGTGCAACAAGTGCGATTGAGCCTTCGTCGAGTATTTGTGCTAGTCGATTAATGTGTTTCTGCTGCTGATCATGCGAGCTTTCGGAGCCTTGATTCTGGTGAGACGCAGTAGACGAAGCGTAGGTTTCTTCAATCACCGGGATTGCCTGATTGCGATAGCGACTGCTAGGTAAGCCGCGAGCAAACAGTTTTTTCATCGCCTCGATACGAGAGGCGCGCTCGTCCATAGGGGTTTCTAGGATCAATACCTGCTTTACGCCGAGGACGTGAAGTAACGCCAAATCCTTTACGATGTTTTCGATACGGTCATGCTGCAAACTAGCGTCTGGCATGAGGATGACGAACACTTTGCCTCGATGTTCGCGGATGTACGGCGACGAATCTCGAAACCAACGAGCAAAACGATGGAAATCCATGTCAGATCGAGCGATGCTAGGGCGTTAGGGCGTCGCGCAGTAAGTGTGAATGAGCTCTTCGAGAATGGCTTGCGTAGGCTTTAGACGATCAAGGCTTATGTACTCGTCTGGTTGATGTGCTTGGTTCACGGATCCTGGACCAAATACTACCGTCTCCATTCCCAAGGCCTGATAAAAAGGCGCTTCAGTGCCGAATGCGACGCCGCGCGGTGCATGCTTAGTCACGTTTGCCAAGTGGCGAACTAAATTGCCGTTCGTGTTCGTCTCAAATGGCGGAATGATTGGACAGCATGATTCAACTCGTATCTCTGCTCCTGTGTGTGCGGCAATGTCCGCAACTCGGCGTTGAATGTCGTCAAGTAGAAGCTGAGCGTTCATATTTGGGAGTAGACGAATATCAAACTCCAATTCGGCGTGAGCACAAATCCGGTTTGGCACATCACCCGCATGGAGACAACCAAGATTCATCGTTGGATAGTGCACGGCAAATGCTTCATTGGCGTACTTAGATTTCAGTTCGTTTCGAAACTCGATCAAACTCGATATGACTTGGTGCATGACATCAAGCGCATTCACGCCTGCATCGGGGTCAGACGAGTGACCTGCGACTCCTGTGATGATGACCTTGGTTAACGCTATGCCCTTATGGGTGTATGCCGGCACGAGGTCGGTCGGTTCGCCAATCACCGCAGCATCGGCCTTCGGAAAACCGAGCGCCTCTAATTCACGCGCGCCTGCCATGCTAGTCTCTTCGTCAGAGGTGGCTGCTACACATAGTGGTTTTTCAAGCTTAGCGTCATCAATCGCCGCGCATGCGGCTATAGCGAGCGGGAAAAAGCCCTTCATGTCGCACGTGCCAAGTCCATAGAATCGACCATCTTTTTCGGTCAAGGCATATGGGTCGACATCCCACTGCGATTCATAACACGGAACGGTGTCAGAGTGACCCGCAAACACTAATCCGCCGTCGCCACTTCCTTTACGCGCAAGTAAATTAGCTTTATTGCGATTGGATTCGAGTGGTTTGACGACGACGTCAAAACCGAGATCATCTAACCAGTTAGCAAGGTGATTAATTACATCGATGTTGCTTTGATCAATCTGTAGATCGGCGCAACTGACTGAAGGCGTGCTCACAAGCGCCCGGAACATTTCAGTCGTGCTGGGGATCATGCGACAGAGCCGGACCAGTGGGCTGAATAGAGTGAATGATAGTCAGGGGAGGACTGTTGTCTGATCGCGATAGAGCGTTTGAATGCCATGTCACTTTGGACATCGAAGCCCATATCAACGATACCGATTGCGATAATTTCGGCTTGCCCAGTACCTTAATAAGATGACGAATTTAGCGTCGAATTTCGCCGACCGAGACGGAAAAATCTGGATGGATGGCGATCTGCGGGATTGGCGTTCGGCGCAAGTCCATGTGCTCACCTCTACGCTACATTACGGCGTGGGCGTGTTCGAAGGCGTTCGAGCTTACGCAACTAATCGAGGTCCATGTGTCTTTCGACTGCTAGACCATACGCAACGGTTGTTCGATTCCGCTCACATCCTGCGCATCGAGATCCCATTCAGCCAAGAGGAAATCAACGCAGCGCAGGTTCAGGTGATTAGTGCCAACGAATTAGAAGAAGGATATGTGCGACCGATTGTTTTTATGGGATCGGAACAGATGGGTCTACGTGCAGAAGGTCTTTCGGTTCACGTGGCAATCGCGTGTTGGCCGTGGCCAGATTACATGGATCCTGAAGCACGTGAGAAGGGGATCCGCGTACACACGTCGTCGTACACGCGGCACCACGTGAATATCAGCATGTGCAAAGCAAAAGCTACGGGAAACTACATCAACTCAATTCTTGCACTGTCAGAAGCTCAGGATGGCGGGTACGACGAAGCGCTCTTGCTCGATAACGAAGGGTATGTAGCAGAAGGAAGTGGCGAGAACGTCTTTGTCGTAAAGGACGGCGAGATTCATACGCCACAGCTTACCTCCTGTTTACCCGGATTAACGAGAGATACGATCATTACGTTTGCACGTGAGTCGGGGTATACGGTCACCGAACGCAATATCACTCGTGATGAGATTTACATAGCAGACGAAGCGTTCTTCACCGGCACAGCCGCGGAAGTCCTGCCGATACAGGAATTAGACAATCGTCAGATTGCGGACGGACGACGTGGCCCAATCACTGAGAAGCTGCAGGCGATGTATTTTGAACAGGTGAGAGCAAAGCGCGAAGCCCACCCTGAGTGGCATACGTACGTATCCTGAGATCTCAATCCAAGCGTGGAAATCTACGTCAATACTTCCGCGTGGTGCCGTCCTCGAGTGATTTGAAACGTCGGTGAATCCAGTAATACTGCTCTGGTTTTCTACGAACTGACTCACCGATGATCTTGTTTATCGTCGTTGCGTCAGCCGCCTGATCGCCAGTCGGAAAGTTCTCGATCGGATGGTAATGAACGATCCATTTTGGATTCTCTTGTTGATATGAGAATTCGACGAATACTGCTGCCATGTTATACCGAATCGCGATACGGGAGAATACCTTGAGTGTCGCGGCTTTCTCGACGCCGAGAAAAGGCACAAACACCGACCGTTGGTGACCCATGTCTTGATCTGGCGCCGTCCAAATGATCCTTTGTCGAGTCGTGTCCGCAAATGCGTCTAGCATTGTTTTCCGATCGTCACGATCAATGACGCTCGCGAAGATTTTCTTTCGGTGTTTCAGTATCAGATAGTTACCGACGATGGCGTTCTGACGACGATGAACGATGTCAACCGGTGCGTCCAGACCCATAGCACAACCGCAACTTTCGAGCGAAGTAAAGTGCGCGCCGATCAACAGAACATTCTTACCTTCGGCGAGCGCCGCTTCTAACGTCTCACGTCCTCGGATCTCGTAGTTTCTATATATTGATCCGTACCCGCGTAGGAGTATGTAAGCAGCTTCGAAATACCCAGCTATGGTCTCCTCTAAGTTTCGAATCGCCAATGATTCGCGTGAATCTACATCCATCTCGGGGAAAACGAGCCCAATATTGCGTCGGATGACGTTGAAACGCCGAGGACTGATCCGTCTCAATAAATGCGCGATTTTTTGTCCCCAAAGCCGCGACGTGTCGATCGATATAGGTTGAAATAGCAACCACACGACACCGATGAATATCCACCAACCCCAAGTGCGGGGATGGAGTGGTAACGAGTCATCGTGAATCGTTTTCTTAATCACGACTAGAAATGAGCTGGCAGATTGAGTTGCCTCCAACCTAGCGTCTTTTTCGAAGATCGCTCGCTGGTGATGTCACGCCTGCGTTGCAGGTCGATGCGGAGGAAATTAGTTGCGTATATCAAGCCAGTGATGTACGTAGTTGCTGGTAAGCGCGACCTCATTTTAAGGCGACTTCGTGCGGTCGCGACCGAGTCCATACTCACACACGTTCCGCGCGATTTGTGTTAAGCATCACGGGTCGACGAATTCGATTTTCGAGCCTACCGATATACCAAGTAATCGGCTTAATCCAGCATTGATTTCAACAACTGCTCGTACAGGTCGGGGATATGAGATGGATTCCAGCGAGTGGGGAGTCGTGTGGTGCTCGATGTGACGGATCGTTGAATTCGTGTCTACCCACCACATGTCGAGTGGGATTCGAGTGTTCTTCATCCACATAGACGCCGTCTGCGGTCGTTCATACAGAAATAGCATCGTTACATTTGTCGGAAGGTGCCTGACATGCATCAATCCCTGTCGGAGGTCCTCTGGTTTTGACACAATGACAGTTTTCAAATGTATCGTTGCACCATCCACAGTATTAACGACCATGGGTACGTGTGGGTTTCTATAGAGCGGCGACGCGAGTTGCCCATTGAGGATAGAAGGGTGAGAGAGGAGCAACAATAAGACGACACAAAGCGCTTGAAGTCGCTTAAATATTGGCGATGATTGAGGCGACATACGATTACTGTAGTGCGGAACGCGCGGACATGAAAGTTAATTTGGTCGAAGGATAATTCAGTCGAATTGACATTAACGACATGTGAGAGTCATGGCAGATCCGTACGTAGGTAAATCGTTGTCGAACCATCGTTTTACGATCGACGAGGTCTCAATCTCGACGAGGATCCGAATGGGTATATCCCAGCAATGATCGCGACAGGCATCGACAATGACTACTTTCGCGAGATTGCGTTCCCCTACCAGATCGGTCATCTATGGATGCGTCAGGAATGGGAATTACACAAACCTCTTCGAGCGAACTATGCCTATAACGTGTCGGGTGAAATCACCGATATTTACATCAAACGCGACCGCCAGGTTGTGAAATATCGGGTGGATATGTCGAACGACAGTGACGAGTTAGTGATTCGAACCCACCACCATCAGAGCTTTCTACGCGAACGGATTAGTGGCGAAAGTGTCGAATTACGTGATCCGACGAAAAAACCTGGAGCGCGAAAGTTCGTTGTTCCAGAGGGCACTCGCTTTGGAGGACTGGAAACGACAATCACGAAAGAAATGTGCGGCGTCTTCTTTCACGGTAACGCTAACTACCACACCGACGACGAGGCAGCAAAGGAACTCGGTTTTCAGCGCGTCGTAGTAGGCGGTCGAATGACAATGGCTTATGCGGGAACTGTTCTAGAGTCCTATTTCGGCGAAGCGTGGGGCTCGAGTGGCAAACTCGATCTGAAGTTCACCAATCCGTGTTGGTGCGATGACTTGGTTGCCGTACATGGAGTTGAATTGGCGGAACAACTCGATCCGAATCGTCGCGCGGCGTTCATCTGGATGCAGAAACCTGACGAGAGCATAGTCTATGTGGCAGAAGCGAGTGTCGCGGCGTAGGCGAATCAAGGTATCAACTCGTAAATGGAGCATTGGGTGGATTGGCTTCTCGCTCATGCTGTGCTCGGTTCCGGCAATCGCTCAATCCTCTGTACTAGCCGAGATTCCTCACACTGATAAGACGCTTCTACAGGTATCTGAGAGCGCA
>JAGWBO010000086.1:0-7445 GCA_021295855.1 Pseudomonadales bacterium
ATTCCGAGTCATTGAGATTACTTCGGATTGATCAACGACTGACTGCGTGAATCGATGCGAGCAGACAAGACTTTGCACGAAGCGGCGACTATAGCTGTGTTCGACGTACGCCTCTGTGAATATCGCGACTGGCGAGCCCTTGACGTTGAAGTCGGTCTTAATTACTGTAAGATCGTGCAATTTTGCATTCGTCTTGCTTGATGATTAGACTGACGGTGACGGAACACGGGGTGAATCTCACATTGCAACGTGCTGCCGGCAGCCTATATACGAATCTGATACTCAGGATCTCGCGCACGATTGTTATCGGACAGTCGATCAGCATCCGATGCGCTGCGACCATTCTTTTCGCTGGCCCGCGATTCGGATGAACGCTGTGAATTCATGGGCGGGATTCGTCGCCGCGCTCTTGGTGGGAGCGCTAATCGCATTCTTCGGTAGTGACGGCGGCAGCAAAGCGTTTGGCTTGCCTGTGTTTGCGCTATGTGTGGCTACCGCGTTCGCGATCCAGTGGGTGGCATTCGTACCTGCTTGGTTACTGCGAACGGAACGATTCTTCGATTTGGCTGGGAGCCTGGCGTATATAGGTACGGCATGCCTCGCCCTCATGCTTGCAGATGAATTGAGCGCTCGAACTGTGGTTGTTGGTACGTTGGTTGCGCTTTGGGCTTTGCGTCTTGGCACTTTCCTTACCTTACGTGTCCGACGAGAACAAGGAGACAGACGCTTTAATAGCATTAAAACCCATTTCCCCACATTTCTGATGACGTGGACACTCCAGGCTGTATGGGTGAGCGTGACGTTTGGTCCAGGTCTCGCATCGATCGTCGCCGTCGAGCAGGAACCTCTTGATGTTTTTCTCGCCGTCGGTGTGCTGATATGGATAGCGGGATTTACTATTGAGGTTGTTGCTGACGAGCAAAAGCGACGCTTTCGTCAGTCGCCGGAGAACGCTTCGCGATTTATTCAGTCAGGGATATGGGCTTGGGCACGTCACCCTAACTACTTCGGCGAGATCGTGTTGTGGGTTGGGATTGCGGTTGTCGCGTTTCCCGTCTTGCAAGGTTGGCAGTACGTGACCTTGGTTTCGCCAGTGTTTGTATGGTTGTTGCTTACCAAAATCAGTGGTGTTCGAATGCTTGAGGCGAGTGCACGAAATCGTTGGGGCGATGATCCAGAATACACGCGTTATCGATCATCGACACCGATGCTCATACCGAGACCGCCGCGTCGGTGAAGTTGAGCGGCCACTTAAAGGCAACGGCATCGCTCACGCTGATCGTAGCCAACCTGTTGGTTTGGTCATTGCCGCTCGTGCTGCTGCTCGTCACGCGTACGCTCGTACCCGCATCGCGCGGTTTGATGTCGCGGCTTGGAATTGCTGTCTATCGGCATGCTGTGGCGTTCGATGATTGGGTACTGAATAGGGTATCGGGGGCTCATTGGCACGATCCGTATCTTGAACTACACCGAGATGAAGTGATCGTTGTTGTCGCTAATCATCGTTCCTGGACGGATGTTTTTCTCCTGCAGAGCATCATTTCCAAGCGTGGTCCGATTGTGAAATTTCTATGCAAGCGGGAGCTCACTTACATACCGATTCTGGGATTGATATGCTTCGCATTCGAGTTCCCTGTTCTCCGGCGGAGAGCTCGCGGGGCGCAGTCCGAGCACGATCGGCGAGACGATGATCGACGACGCGTTCGAGACGCGTGCGAGGTGCTGTATAAGGCACCGGCGGCGATGCTCATTTTTGCGGAAGGCACACGATTTACCGAGCTACGCCGTAATCGTTCACGGAGTCCCTATGTTTTCCGCTATGTTAGACGTGCTTGAATCTTTAGATCCGAAGTTGATCGATGTGACGATCGCGTATACAAATCAGAGTAACTTCTGGCAGTTTTTGGGAGGTTCTGTCGGCAAGATAAAAATCGAGGCAACGCAGTTTTCAATGAGGTCAGTAGTCGACGGTGGCATTGGGCGATGGCTTGAAGAGCGTTGGACATGTAAGGATGCGCTACTTGACGACATCGCAAGGGGTCGATCGCTCGCAAATTAACAGACGATTCCCGAGTCTAACCAGTAAATAAGGAATAAATGGACTTAAATTGGGGAACATCGTTGTTAAGCTTTCGATTTGTACTCATCTTGCTCGTGGCTAACACCGTTAGTGCATACGAAGAGCCTGAGTATGAGGTTCTTCAACAAACTGATGAATACGAAATTCGGCAGTATGCCAGCTATCTTGTTGCTGAAACGCGTGTATCTGGCGACTTTGATCGTACGGGTAACGCAGCATTCCGTCGCCTAGCCGGTTACATCTTCGGCGACAATCGAAGTTCCACATCGAACGAAGCGAACGCTGCTGCATCCGTGTCTATGAACATGACGGTTCCCGTTACTCGTCAAAAAGTGGAAGGTGAAGAAGGACGATCGACGGTATATCGGTTCGTGATGGAGCGCGCTTATGACACAGAATCGTTGCCGGTCCCGAACGACGAGCGCGTCAAGCTCACCGAAGAGAAAGGCGGGCGATTTGCGGTGTTGCGCTATCGAGGACGTATCACGGAGGAGCGATTTAAGAAATATGTCGAGCTGTTAAAAACGTCTCTTGAACGCGATGGACTAGCCACGATCGGTGAACCGATATCGGCGGTATACAACGGCCCGTTTACGCTGCCGATGTTGAGACGAAACGAAGTTATGTTTCGGTTGGCGTCCGCCAAGTGAATTGACGCTTGATATAAGCGCTAGGTCGATCTGTATCCAAATACTGAATCGCGCTCGGTCAATCACGAGATTTGGCACATTTGGGTGACGGAGAATCTCCGACACAAAATTGGTGGCTTCAAAGCTGTACATCAGCCTTTGCTCAACGATGATTGTGAGGCTCGCGTGATGTGAGTGCCGTCGCCGCAACTTAAAATCGTGCCTCAGACCCAGAAAAAAGATGAAAGATCAGTGAGCGAGCAACAAAAACCGGATTTCGAAAGCACGCTCGCGGAACTGGAGCGCGTCGTCGAAGGTCTTGAAAACGGTGAACTCTCACTTGCTGACCAGTTAAAGGCGTTCGAACGCGGCATGGAGCTTTCCGAGCAATGCAAAAAAATGCTCGATGAGGCTCGTTTAAAAGTTATCGAGTTGACTGACAGTGACGATTCACCCGAGACTGGCGAGGAATCGTAGGCAGACGTTCCGGGGTGCTGTAAGTAGCCTGCCAAGCTCGCCATTCCCATGAACACCGCAGGAGTACTTGACGAATTCGTTGAAGCGCTTGAGACGCGCTTAGAAGCCATTCTTCCTACGACATCAGAGCATTCACAGGTCCTTGTCGATGGCATGCGTTACGCGGTTCTCAACGGCGGTAAACGACTGCGCGGGTCCCTAGTCTGCGCGACCACCTATACCCTGTCAGGTTCTTACGAGAAGGCGCTTGATAGCGCGTGTGCGCTTGAGTGTTTGCACGCATATTCCTTGGTTCATGACGACTTACCGGTGATGGACGACGCGGATTTAAGACGAGGCAAACCAAGTTGCCACAAAAAGTTCGGACCAGCGATGGCAACGTTGATCGGTGATGCGCTACAACCGTTAGCGTTCAACCTGATTGTTGAGTGCTACGACGTTTCAAATGAGAAACGAGTAGCGATTTCAAGATCGTTGTCTAGAGCGGCAGGCTGGCAAGGCATGGTGGGCGGCCAGGCTTGGGACATTCAGTTAACAGCCGATACCAACCTCGAAATAGAGCAACTGCGCCGCCTTCACGCCGCGAAAACGGGAGAGTTTTTCGTTGCCGCCGTTGAAATTGGGCGCATCATTGGCGAGATCGACGAAGATGAAATGACTACCGCGGCATTGCGCCGTTTCGCAGTTCACCTCGGCGAAGCATTTCAAGTCGTTGACGACGTGCTCGATTGCAGCCAGTCGACCGAAGTCCTAGGAAAGCCCGACGGGCAAGATAAACGATTGGAAAAGAACACGTTCCCGGTGCTCTTAGGTCTGAACGGTGCGACTGAGTATGCACATGATCTATTGAACAAGGCACTGCAGGAATTGCGAAAAATTGGGATTGATGAGTCGCCGCTGGGCGAAGTCGCTAAACGTTGCGTAGACCGGATTAGTTAGCCGTCGCTGACTGCGTCTTATGCAAGCGCTTCCCAGTTGCCATTGACTTTCGTCGCGGCTTCATCGAAATCTTGATTTGGCACGAGTTGCCAAAGCCCAGTATCTTCGTCGAGACTAATTAGCCGCAGGGCTTTCAAACGCGCGAATTCTCCGCTGACATGCCAGATACCGAGCGGGTGGTCCCGTGAGCGCAACAATTCGATAACATCACCAGGTCTAATGAAATCCTTACCGTTAGAGGCGATCTCGCAGAATGCTTGGTAGATGATGCGCGTTTGACGTTGCGCTTCGCTCAAATTCGACCTGTAGGGCGAGGTAGATATCGAGCGGGGATTATAGATTTTGGTGTTAATTTGTGCCGTATTTATGGACGAATTCAAACGTGGTAGGTACTTTTACGTGTAACGTAAATTCGTATCGATACTATTTCGATGCGATGCGAGGTAAGAGCACTGGTTCGCTAATTTAATTGCTTCTTACGTCATGTAGCAGGATTTGGAGTAGTCAAGAGACTCGCATGCGACGGGTCATTCAGCGAATATGAATTACAGCGTTCGAATACTAGCCGGTGATGTATTTGGCGGCGTAACGGCAGCGGTTGTCATGCTACCTGCATCGCTCGCATTTGGAATCGCGTCTGGTCTAGGCGCAGAGGCTGGACTCTACGGAGCCGTAGGCGTCGGTCTTTTTGCCGCAATCTTTGGCGGCACTAAGACGCAGATTTCTGGACCGACTGGTCCGATGACCGTGGCGGTCGCCGTCATCGTCGCAAGTCACGCAACGACGATAGTTGAAGCATTGACAATCGTTGCGATGAGCGGTTGTATCCAGGTAGTTCTTGGACTCACCCGAATCGGTCGTTACATTGTCTACACGCCTCAATCCGTCATATCCGGATTTATGTCCGGAATCGGTGTCATCATCATCTTGATTCAACTGCTGCCTCTAATTGGCGTACCTGCGATGGGAAGTCCAATTGAATCGGTACAAACGTTCGCACGGACGATTTACGATGTGAACTACAGCGCACTCGCGCTAGCGACGATCTCGTTTATCATCGCAGCGGCATGGCCCCGTCGATTATCGACCTACTTTCCCGGACCCGTTGTCGCGCTAATCGTCGGGACGGCGCTTGGTATGTTTTGGCTGACCGATGCACCTACGTTAGGTGAGATTCCGACAGGTATGCCGACCTTTGCGCTGGTGGTTCCAAGTACGGAGTTCGTTCTTAACGCGCTTGAACCCGCGCTAATCATCGCCTTAATCGGGTCGGTGGATAGTTTGCTCGTGTCTTTGGTCGCTGATTCGGTCAGTGGCACGCGCCATAAGCCGAATAGAGAGTTGGTGGGTCAAGGAATTGGCAACATCATCGCGGGTATGTTTGGCGGCATCGCTGGGGCTGGCAATACGCTCGGGACACTGACGAATTTACGCGCAGGAGGTTCGACACGTGCGTCTGGTGCTCTCTATGGCTTACTCCTGCTTCTCCTAGTATTGGGATTAGGCGAGTATTTATCACCGATACCGCACGCAGTACTGACGGGTATTTTGATCAAGATTGGAATCGACATCATTGATTGGCGCAGTGTTCTGGGTGCACACAAGATACCTAGTGGCTTCATGGTTGTCATGCTGATCACCATGGCGATTACGGTCTTCATCGACTTAGTGACTGGTGTAACGGTTGGCCTTATTGCAGCGGGGATGGTGCACGCACGTAAATTAGAAGACTTGGAGCTTGACAACGTCGTTTCAGTGCCATTACTAGACAGACAGTTCCTAGATCCAGAAGATAAAGATCTTGATCAATTTGCGGCACGCGTAGGTTTAGTTGCACTTCGTGGTGTATTTACGGTTGCGTCATCGCATCGCTTAGTGAGCACGTTTAGCGTGGATCTCAAAGAACACGAGATCGTCATCTTCGATCTTACGGAGACCATACACGTAGACGATAGCTCCGCGCTCGTGATTGAGCAGCTGATGCAGGTAGCGAGAGCAGAGCAAACGGAAGTGATCGTGGTGGGCATGTCGGATACCGTCGAAGACACGTTTAAGGCATTTGACGTGTTGCGGAACGTGGTAGATGCTTGGACCGTGCACACGCTTGACGAAGCTCGAGAGATAGCTCGATCGTTACTTGCTTCCGAGAAGCCTCCGAAAGATCAGGCAATTTCGAGTCAATCGGCGTAGCTCAACAAATCATTTCGCGTTCGAATAAGCAGATCTTCATGCTGCAAGATGGTCTCAGCACGGGTTTGACCGAAATTAGGTGAAGCAGAACAATAAAAACATCACTAAACTTCCTGTTGCTTTCGAAGACAGGAGTTCTAAGGTCTTATAGGAGGGGGTGACTTGGTTTTGACGGAGATTTCAAAGACCGAGGTGCATGCCGAGAGGGTAGTGACTCTCGTAAATCAAACGCTGCGAATTTAATAGTTGCCAACGACGACAACTACGCTCTAGCGGCTTAAGGCCGCTAGTTCTGGCTGGACGAGTGCCCTTGTAGATCAGTCGGAATCGTTCCAAGGGATCGTGATCGGAGGATGTTCCTAGTTCGATTGCTAAAAATGTAGGAACTCGCTTGTTTGCACCCTGAGCGTCGGGTCGCTAATAGGTCAAATTAATAGACGCGCCTAAGCATGTAGAGCCAGAGTTGGCGAGTCGACGGACGCGGGTTCGAGTCCCGCCACCTCCACCAAATATAGTGTATAAACAATAGGTTACGAAGGTCGTACCACAAATCGGCCAGGCTTGACGCCGCAGTTCTACGTGGCACTTCACGAGCCTTCTGCAAGTCGGGAGGCGTAAGAGCCACAGGGCGCTCACACCCCAGGAATAGAGGAGACAACGTGGACCAGGCCGGACTCATCAATCGCATCGCCGTCGTGCTCGAGCGTCTCCCGAGGCTCGGCGGCGCGTTCCTCGGCGGCAGCCATGGTCGTGACGAAGCCGATGCGTACAGCGATGTCGACGTTTACGCGGTCTTGGCCGAGGCGGGCGACATCCCCGATCTGCTACCCTGCCTGGAGCAATCAATCGACGAGATCAGCCCGATCCTTTTCTCCAAGGTGCTGCCCAACGCCCGCACGATCAACTGCATCACGATGGACTGGTTGCGCTTCGACCTCACCGTGGTGAGCAAAATCGAACTGGCCTTCGTCGCGGGCGGTACCGTGAAGCCGCTCTTCGACCGGCTGGGACTCGCCGAGGCGCTGGACACCACACCCGCGAGGGCGCCCGAGCCTACTGCCGACGCCATCCTCGAGGTCGTCAACGAGTTCATCCGCGTCCTAGGGCTGTCCCTGGTCGCCAAGGGGCGC
>JAGWBO010000086.1:7451-10539 GCA_021295855.1 Pseudomonadales bacterium
CAATCTACTGCGCGACCTGTTGATCCGAGCGATGGCCATGGAGAACGCGCCGCAGCCTCGGCGCGGCGTGCTCGCCCTGCAGCGCGACCTGTCCCCGGACCAGGTGGCGGTGCTGCTGGACCTGCCACCGCCAAGCGCAACATGGCCGTCCATCTTCGCGCGGACGAGGGCGATCGCTGGGCAGTTCTTGCCGCGGGCGCGCGCGCTGGCGGAAAAACTCGACGCACCCTATCCCGAGACCTTCGAACGCGTTACGAGAAAACTCCTTGAGGACCGCATCGGACTCGCGGTGTAACACGGGCTGTTCGTCGGCCTGCGGGGCCGCTCGGTAGTCACACGTAGAAACGTTACGACAAGCCGAAAAAGGACATCTGGCTACGAACGCGGGGCCAGTGCTGGAAACGCCACCTCCATCATACTTTACAAATAACGTACTGTTTTAGAAGTGTAATTTTGGACTACCGAGTCTCGGTTATGATCATATTAACGAGCAGACAAACTGTTGTATTTCAGTATAAACATTGCGTTTCGATACGTCTTGCAGTTGAGTCCTGCTGGCATTGATGACCTCTCCGGTCTTCCGGAAACCGAATAGACGAATCCCGAATTCAAGGTAACAACATGCGTATCAAAAACGGTGGTCCTGCGGCCAGTCTCGAGTCCATCGTCCTCTTTCCTTTCGATGACCACAGCATTCCGTTCCAACATGGTGTGAAGCTGAGCCTCATTGGCAAGCAGACTGGTCACGGTAACAAACCCGTCGTCCCGCTTGGCGAAGAAGGCGCCCACGATAGTTTGTGGATCGCGTACTACGGTACTGTACTCGAGATCGACGGTGAACTGTGGATGTGGTACCTAGGGCAGGGACCCGATGAGCACTGGCACCAGCGCGTGTGTCTAGCCAAGAGCAAGGACGGTCGTACCTGGGATAAGCCGGACCTTGGGTTGGTCGAGTGGCACGGCAGCAAGCACAACAACCTAGTCGATATGGGCGAGGACACGCACGTGCAGGCGTGCGTGATATTTGATGAACCCGAGGATCGCGATCCGACAAAGCGTTTCAAGATGGCATTTGAACCGCGTAAGCACTCAGGACGTGTCTGTGTCGCCTACAGCGAGGACGGCGTTAGTTGGCGCGAATCGCCTAACAACCCAGTGGCGGGAAAGCTGGAAATGGCGGGAGGTACCAAGGTGGATGGTTGCTACTACCTGGCTGGACAGGGAGGCAAACACGCGGTCGGGGTTCGTCAGCTGGTCACATGTGCCTCCTACGACTTTGAGCATTGGACTGATGCAACCTGCTCAGGGTTAAGACGTAGCAATCTCGCTCCTACGCCGGTGGTTGCAGGAAAGAACACCGGCGAGCAGGTGCACCTTGGAGCAGCGTTGTGGAACCGCGGCAATGTCGTCATTGGCTTTTTTGGCCAATGGAATGGTCATCCGTCCAACGACAGGCGAATGGTGACCATGAATCTGGGTCTCGCGCTTAGCAACGTCGCACTCCATTACTATGAGCCGATTCCAGATTTTGCTATCGTAAGCGTAAGGAGTCGCTTTCGCTAAATTTCCCGGCCCTCATGCAGGGACAAGGCTTCGAAAACGTCGGAGACGAGACCTTGTTTTGGTACGCGCCGTGGCCGGAAGAGGCTAGCGATGGAGTCCGCGTCACCAGTTGGCCGCGTGATCGATTAGGCTATTTCTCTCCGTACGAGGGCGGTATCTGGGTGTACGGTGGCAAGTCGGACCCACATTTTGTCTCGGCGCCTATCGATTTAGAGGGGAGCGGCGCAACTTTGGCCGTGAATGTTGAAGGAATCAATGAGCACAGCTCTATCACTGTTGAGATTCAAGACCAGACCTTTCGACCGATTCCAGGTTACGAACGTGGCGTTAGCCTAGGTCCAATTGAAGCCGGTTTAGCGCAGCCGATCACTTGGAAGAACCATGAGGTCATCGATGGTGAGTCGGGACCAGTTCGCGTACGCGTTGACTTTGGTGGTGTACGTCCAGAGGATGTTCGTTTATACGCCGTATATCTTGAGCAGACGTGATTAGCGCTGACGGTAGTTAACGGGATTAAAGAGCCGCGAACTCTGCCAACGGATTAAGGAAGATGTCCTGGGCACTAGAAATGGCGTTTTCGCGACGGACAACGTTGGGTCGAAACCTTACATCTGCCATGGTTCGTCTCGTCGCTTGGTTCGATCCATGTTGTAAGACTTCTATTCCTGTTTTAGGCGACGAAGTCATTAGCGTGTAATCAGTTATTCAATTGGTTTCAGCACGTTTCGACCGTAATAAACTGGTCAAACGCTCGTTTACAATCCGTCAAGAGAATTTGTTTGAGCAATTGGATGCGCATAGGCGTTTTCGGAGGCGATGGCTTTATTGGTTGGCCCGCGAGTCTTCATCTAGCGAACCAAGGTCACGAGGTCGCGATCATCGACAATCTGAGTCGACGTCAGATCGATCTCGAGCTAGGTGTGCAGTCGCTGACCCCCATCGAATCGATTCAGGAACGGCTCAAGATCTGGGAACGTATCTCTAATCGTCGAATCCACTTTGAACGATTGGACCTCGCGACCGAATACGAACGCGTAAAACGGTGGCTTGAAGACTTCGAGCCGGACTGCGTAGTTCATCTAGCGCAACAGCGTGCAGCTCCCTATTCCATGAAGTCGGACCGTCACAAAGCGTATACGGTCAACAACAACGTCAATGCAACCCACAATCTGTTGAATGCGATTGTCGAACTTGGGTTAGACGTACACCTTGTCCATCTTGGCACCATGGGTGTTTACGGATACAGTGACATTGGCGCAACCATTCCTGAAGGGTATCTTCCGGTCCAGATTGCGAACGACGACGGCTCGCTGCATACGCAGGAAATCTTGTATCCCGCGAATCCGGGTAGCGTCTATCACATGACAAAATGCTTGGATCAGCTCATGTTGGCGTTCTATGCCAAGAACGACCAACTTCGGCTTACCGATTTACATCAAGGGATCGTTTGGGGAACGCAGACGGCGGAAACGAAGCGTCATCCTAGTTTGATCAATCGATTCGATTACGACGGCGAATACGGGAC
>JAGWBO010000087.1 GCA_021295855.1 Pseudomonadales bacterium
TGACAGCTATCGCCTTTGTATTTGCGCTATTTGAGCTGAATCCAAGTCCTGTGTGCATCCTCGACGAAGTAGATGCGCCGCTCGACGAACGTAATGTCGTGAAATTCGTCGAGTTACTGGAGCAGATGAGCAGTGGAACTCAATTCGTCGTGATCACGCACAATCCCGCAACGATGGAACTTGCGGGTAATCTGCTCGGCGTTACCATGGAAGAAGCTGGAGTCTCGCGACTCGTTGCGGTCAATTTGGAGGATGCTTACGCGTTAGCAGCACAACAATAGGGGTATCTTGTCAGTATCAAAAACGTCTGAGCTAATGACTAGAACCCACAGTTCATCAAACGTCAGAAATCAACTAAATCCGCTTTCGTACTCGTAATGCCACAGAATTCACTCGATCGGATTGATTCCAGTGACTAAGAACTGGGGCAGCGAAAACAAGTAGCGACCTGCTTCGACCGCACTTTGTGCTTCGTTTAGTAACTGTTCCACCTCGCTGCCTCGCATCGTGTCAAATTCAGTTGCATATGACGCCATGTTGCGTAACACTGACAAACTACCTCCGGTTGTATCGACACCTGCTTGAATCTGTACTTCAACGTCCTGAAAGCCTACTTTCATCAGCTCACTTCGCAGAATCCTCCCGATCTCGACGGTTTTGAATGCGACGGATGCAGCATTGAAGAACTGAGCAGTTCTTTCTGCTCCCCAAGGTTCGACCACGACAAATCGCCAATCGCTATCAATAACCAAGAGGCGCCCGTTTGGTTCGAGGACGCGCCGAAACTCATTTAATGTCGAAGTCACGCTCGGCACATACTCAAGCACGTTCTTACAGAGTACGCGATCGACCGAATTGTCGGCTAACGGTATTCGACCGTCGCGATTGTTTCAGCGCGTTCAGAAGCAGCTCGTACAAATTGCTTGTTTAAGTCTACCCCGTACACACGGCCTGTGGGTGAAACGATATTTGCGATTCCGAGACTAACAAATCCGGGACCACAACCGTAGTCAAGTACCCGAGATCCAGTGTGTAGATTGAGTGAGCTAATTAGTGCCGCGTGTCCGTCCCGCCAAGCAAACATCTGTTCGTAACGGTTAACACGTTCGTTTTCGATGTGTTGCCAATGGTCTGTGTAAAACGTCGTTTTTGTCATGGAGTGCTAGCCGTTCCCGTCAAGATTTAGGTAATTGCAAATGTAAGGCATGCGAGCACATATTGTGAACGTTCACGTACGTAATTCGATACCTTGCGTCATGTTATCGATCGTTACGAAGAGTTCTAGATCTTCATGAATTGCACATCGTGCAGGAAGTTAGTAATGAGGCCCACGTTGGTAGGTCGTTTCGGACTTGGAGATGTCGCCTTATCGTTTTACACATATTTTGACAGGCTACTCCATTTGTTAGTAAAGCCACTCACCATGTATCAATTAAAGATGCAGATTTGATCTCGGTTAGAGATGTGTCTTTATACTATACACAATTACATATATAAAGAAAATTCCCTTTTATATCAAATGCCTTTACATTGTTTAATTAATTTGCTAAACTGATTGCAGGTCAAATGGAATTGATCTAGCTGAGACACGGAGGTCTCTATGGAATTCTTCGACGGAATTGCTTTTTCGAGTAGCCAATTGTTAGTAGTGTTTGCCTTCGGGTTATTCGCTACGATCATTTTCGCTAGCGTTTATCTTCGCATTAAAGCGCAATATAGCGGCCGAAACAAATTACCTGACCATACTAAAAAACGGGTGTTTGGCGTACGTCGTACACGTGAACCCATCCTTGGCGACATTCCAACGGAACACTCCGAGGTGGTATCTGAAGCTCGACCTAAAGATCATAGTAAACAGGACGAAGAAGGCTTTCAATTTGATTTCGATGTACCGGTTAAACCTGCTCCAAGTCACATAGATGTAGACGCGCCTTCGTTTGCGAACGGTGGTGACGCCGGAACTGATCAAGACGAACACGTGAGTGAAGCTTTTATTGGTGCGTCGGCATCTACACCAACGACAGGTGCCACTCAACACGAATACGAAGATCGATTTGGGAACGGAAGTGCACCACTCAGTGAGGTCCCGTGGGAAGAGAACGGTACGTCGCAGGATTACGGCGACGATCGGAATGATTTCATAGACATAGATCAAAATGGGACGACTGCGTGGGAGGATCCACACGCGCGCACGTCAGACGCCGATGAACAAGTACAGGAGACTATAGACCTAGATTCCGTGGCGACCGACGATGTGTCGGAGTACAAAACGACTTATGAATCTAGGGATATAGAGGAGGCTGCGGAACACGTCTACGCCTATGCACAAGGAACAAATGATGAATATGACTCAGCAAACGGGTATCAGAACGATGGCGAACTGGCTACCGCCACGTACGACGATCAGGAAGTAGAGCAATCTACGGAACCGGAAGTTGAAGAGTCGGTCGTTCCTTTCGATCACCGAACGACTGAAGCTAAGCGGGCAGACACAACCGCAGATCACACCGATCTCAATTTCGCGGTTGTATCAGTCTGCCTTATAAGCGAAGAGGATGGACAGATCTACCGTGACATCCGAGGTGAACACCTAGCGCGATTCCTTTCGAATCGTGGTTTCATATTTCTGGACGAGGAATACCACCTGCAAAACAAGTCAATGGTTGAGAAGGGTGCGATTCGTGTACGCAATTTCGAAGCTGCGGCGATCGGAGACTTAGTTAGAGGAAACGAAGAGACGCGCGGATTTCGCCTTTATTTCAAACCGAGCGATTGCGTTGATCCGTTGGCAACGTTGAACGAAATGCTGAAGGTTTCGCAATCTGCGATCGGCTTTTTCAGCGAAGTGAGCTCAAAACCGCTCAAAATCTACGATGGTCGCAAAGATAGTAACGGCAATATATCGCCGTTAACACAAGAAGACTATGACACATTGAAACGTGACCTAAGCGCAGCATTTCCTCGCCAGCTGGACGACGCGACGAAGCGTATTGCGGTTAGTGGAAGCGATTACGCGCCTAGCGAGGATCTACCGACGCGCGCTGAGGGAATTTGATTCAGCACTATCGCCGTTCTTCAATATAACTATAGGATGTCATATCAACATGTAAATCCTTGCTGCAATTGATCAAGGACCTGGAGAAGATTCGGGAAACCCTACGATACCACGCACATCGGTATTACGTACTGGACGACCCGGAGGTCAGCGACGCAGACTATGATGCGCTCTATGATCGATTGCTAGCAATCGAAGGTGAGAATCCGGAGCTAATCACTCCGGATTCCCCTTCCCAAAGAGTCGGTGGCGCACCGATTGACGCGTTTCAGTCAATAGAACATCGTGCGCCGATGCTATCGCTTGGTAAATGTACTACTGTCGATGAGATTGATGCGTGGTTGCGCCGATGTCAGTCAGAGTTGGATCGCGATGTCGGACATCTCATCTGTGAGCCAAAGTTTGACGGGGTTGCCGTCAACCTACTCTACGAAAACGGCATCCTCACGCAAGCGACGACTCGAGGTGACGGCACCTATGGTGAATTGATAACCGCGAATGTAAAAACTATTAACGCGGTACCGCTAAAACTCATGGGCGACAATGTACCAGCGTGGGTGGAAATCCGCGGCGAGGTCTATATCACGATTGAGGATTTCGAAGCTTATAACCGCGACGCCGCAGCAACTGGTGAGAAGCTCTTTGTGTCGCCTCGAAATAGCGCTGCGGGAAGCTTGCGTCAGAAGGATCCTTCGATGACTGCAAAGCGTCCGCTTTCGATCTTCTGTTATTCGATTGGTGCTCATAGCGATGACTATCAGGCGCTTACTCACCTTGATGCGATCATGGACTTGAGAAACTGGGGTTGTCGCGTAAATGAACGAGTAGCGAGGTGCGCCGATGGAAACGCGTGTAACGACTATATCGAACAATTAGGTCAAGCGAGAGATTCGCTACCTTACGAGATTGATGGAGTCGTCGTCAAGGTTGACGATTTGGCGACGCAACGGGATCTCGGGTTCTACATTCGGCAGCCTAGATGGGCGATCGCGTTTAAGTATCCGTCTGTTGACGCAAGCACCACTTTGCTTGATGTTGAGTATCAAGTTGGCCGAACCGGCGCAGTTACTCCCGTCGCTCGTTTGGATCCAGTTCGAGTTGACCGAGTTACCGTGAGCAATGCGACACTCCACAATCAAGATGAGATCGATCGATTAGGGATACGCAGTGGTTCAACCGTGCTCATACACCGCGCGGGCGACGTCATTCCGAAGATCGTGAAAGTGCTGAAGGTAGGAGACGGAGCTGAGATTAGCGCTCCGAGAACGTGTCCCTCGTGCGGTACCGAACTAACGCGTGGTGAAGATGAAGCGATATTGAGGTGTCCGGCACAGCTTTCTTGTCCGGCACAGGTACAGAACGCGGTAATTTATTTTTGCTCACGTGAGTGCCTTGACATCAAAGGGATGGGTGTACAACGTGTTGAGCAGTTACTCAATGAGGGTCTGATCAAGCGAAACTCAGATATCTTCACACTAACGAAAGAGCTTCTCGTCAAGCTTGAAAGGATGGGTGAGAAAAGTGCGCAATCACTGCTTGATGCAATCGAGGACGCCAAGGCGACAACATATCCTCGGTTCATAAACAGCCTTGGGATTCGTAATATCGGCGAGGACACGTCTTCGATACTGGCGGATCAGTTTCCTACTCTCGAGGAATTAATCAATGCCGATTACGAGTCATTGCTTGAAGTTGACAACATCGCTGAAACGATTGCGAGAAATGTCGTCGATTTCTTTGCGATCGATGCGAATCGAGATGAAGCAAGGCGTCTTGTTGAACTCGGTGTCCATTGGCCAACCACGAATGTGCCGGTAGATACCGATCTCGACGGGCAAATCTGGGTATTAACGGGAAAAACGTCCCGACCACGAACGGAGGTGAAATCCCTACTTGTAGCCCGTGGGGCCAAAGTCAGTGGCTCCGTATCTAAAAACACGACTCACGTCTTCGCGGGCGAGAACGCAGGATCCAAACTCGACAAAGCTCAGGAACTTGGAATCAGGATTCTGGACGAGACGGAATTCGACGCACTAATAGAGCGGAAGTAACCCTCTGATTTCAAACTTTTGGGATCGGGCACTCATTCGATGACTGACGAGATGATGCAGTGATCAGGACTCTCACGAATGCGGGGATGTTCGACGACCGAATCGAGGTCTATGTGAGCAGCGAGTCGTTCTGACACGATTATGTGATCGATTAGGTCTGGATAGCGAGCATCACACCAATCGTCCACGGTTGTGCCCAATCGCAAGTCTTCGGTAACAAGAATCGACCTTAGTTCTGGTGCTAGTAATTGCTCAGCCGCCCAATCATTTGGGAGAGCCAATCTTCGATTGAAGTCCCCTAATATGACGTAGTCCTCATCCGCTGCATTCCTCGCTTCGATCCATGCAGTGAGTCGTGCAACCTGACCGCGAAGGGTCGTACAGATGCCTGAACGATTAGCGTCGCCGTCTTGTTCAGGTCCCCAACAGCCGGAAGCAAGATGCACTGACAGAACTCGAAAAGAAAGATCGTTGGTACGGATCGTCAAATCAGTACCCCAGCGCTGGTTTGGATTGTCGCCAGCAAGATGCGCGTACGAAGGATGCGTTTCGAACTCAACTCCTTGTCGAACGGCGAATCCGGTCGCTTGGTGACGTAACCGTTTATCGTCAGTTCCCCAGCAAATCGAACCACTGTCGTCACCACGATTATTGGGCCGATCAGACATCACTACTGTCCAATCTTCCTTAGGGAATACGCGATGTGCTGCAGTCGCGCTCTCAACTTCCTGAATGGCAACCACATCTGCGTCTAAATCAGCGATTCGCCCTGCGATATATGCGTAGTCTTCGTCAGTTCGAGGAATGCAACCTGCGTCGTTAGCCTCGTTCAAGTGTTCGACATTCCAAGTTGCTATATGCAGCGATTCCGCACTGCCTGTGGTTGCAAGTACCGTCGCAAGGAACGACGCAATCAGGATTGTCTTGCGCTTCTTCATGGTAAATCCAGTGCTTGGGGTGACTTCGGACGATAAAGTTGCTAGGGTGTGACCCGATGCGCCAACACGACCAACTTGTGACCGTAACTGCGAAGCCTGTTTGAATCAGTAGCGCATTATCTAGTCAGCGGTGACCATCAACTAGAGCCCACGATATACTTACAGAAGATTCCAATTGATAGCGTCATGCGACTTAATTACACGAAAGAAGATCTTCTATCGGAGCACGATTACGCTGAACTTCACGTCGTCGAAGATCAGCGACTTCACGG
>JAGWBO010000088.1 GCA_021295855.1 Pseudomonadales bacterium
GGGTTGCCCGATGATCCGTGAAATGGGTACTAAAACTGCACATGGCTAGTTTTGTACATAAGAGTCCCCCTATACTACGAATCGCGCTAGAAACTATTACGTCTCAAAACTATGGCTGAAGCAGCGATTAAGAACGATGTAACTCGTGTAAGCGTTCCGCTCGGCGCTCGGGTGGAGGGCGTCGACCTGTCGTCCGGCTACAACGAATACACCATACGTGAACTACGTGAATTGATGCTGGAGCATCATCTTCTGGTGCTGCCGGACCAACACCTTTCCGCGCTCGAACTGGAAGCTTTTGGACGGGAATGGGGCGACTTACTCACGCACCCAGCAACGAAGCATCGTGATACCCCGTTTGTGCAGTTCATTGGTGGCAGAGCACGGATGTTCAAGTTCACGACTGGCGTGCATCCATTTGGTGGTGGATGGCATTCAGACATGACGTGGCATCCAACGCCACCCCACATAACCGGCTTGCATGCGCAGCAACTCCCCGAAATGGGAGGCGACACGGCTTTCGCTAACCAACACTTGGCTTATGAAACGTTAGATGACGCAATGAAGGAGGCGATCGCGGATTTAAGGTCGTTTCACACTGGGAAAGTATTTGGTCCTGATGTCGAGGACGCGGTCCATCCTGTCGTACGAACTCACAACGAGAGTGGTCGTAAGGCGTTGTACGTGAACGGCAACTTTACGAAGTACATATGCGATATGCCTCTCGATGACAGTGAAAGGCTTCTCTATAAGTTATTTACCCATGCGACCCGACCAGAGTTCACGTACCGTCATACGTGGGCGTTAAACGACCTTGTACTTTGGGACAATCGATCGGTGATGCATTACGCCGTCGGCGACTATGACGAGCTTCGCACGATGCATCGCATCGTTGTGAAAGGCGACGTACCGGTTTAAAGAAGCTTGTTTACGAAGTTCGTGAATAGAGCTTTCGTTTATTCGCCGTAAATCAGGTAGTCGATAGCAGCTTGAAGCTCGGTGTCGGTGCAGTTTATGCACGTGCCCATCGGTGGCATAACGACGTTAAAACCTGTCTTGGTGTTCGCGAGTAGCGTTTCTGCCCCTTTTTCATCAAGGCGAGTTTGCCACTCTTCGGCGCCTACCAAGGGTGCCTCAGAAACACCGGTAGCATGGCAAGCAAAACAATGAGCGTTATAGACCTCAACCCCGCTGCGGCTTACTGAAACCGTGATCGGTGCTACCGTGCCACAATCTTCGCCTTGCATGCAAATATTGCCAAACGGTTGGAGACGATCCTGAACGGTTTCTTTGGATTCATCTTGTCCAATCACAATGAGTGTAGTGGATAGGACAGCAACGAGAAACGACAGCTTGAGAAACTGCATATGGAATCGAATAGGCAGGTTTAGGCGGCGCGGATTATAAGGTTGAGTCTAGTTGCTGGCTACTCGACGGCGGCACGGTTTAGGATCGATTTCGGTACATGTAGATTGAGTATTCGGGCGGAATGGTCTACTCGTCCTTCTTACTGTGGTAGTTCTCAAATGCGCGCTCAACCATAGGTCGACGCTTCTTATCTGGGACCTTGAGAGCGTAGTCCGGATCTTTTTCACCAGTCGCGGACAACATGTGCATGAGATGCGCAGAGGAAATGTGAGCGTGATATCCCTGCGTATCCTGCATTTGATTAACTGCCATTTTCATCATTCGCAGTTGAAACGGGTCGTTTTGAGCGATACGGGTGGCGTATTCGAGCACAGTGTCCTGTAATTCTTCATCAGGTACGACGCAATTCACGAGTTCTAGATCGAGTGCTTCACGCGCGTCGATGAAGCGGCTTTCGTAGAGTAGTTCCTTTGCCTTACGCGGGTGCAAATCCCAAGGTACCGTAAAAAACTGGAAGTTTGAAGCAAGGAACATCGCCGATTGACCCGCATAGATGATGTCCATCGCGCTAGCCAGGATCCAACCACCGAAAATGCAATAACCGTGGACGCCGGCGATGGTTGGTTTTGGAACATTTCGCCAGCGCATGGATTTTTCCACGAATTGCTCGCGCGAATGATCGAAATGCCCCCGAACACCTTGCTGATGCGGACGTTCCTCTCGATCCTGAAGTTCAGCGGCACTACCAAGATCATGACCCGCAGAAAAGTGCTTCCCCGCACCAAAGAGCGTGATGACGCGAACGTCGGGATTGGATCCGGCTTCCGCGAATAGTCGATCCAGTTCTTCTAGCAGCTTTCGACTTTGAGCGTTGTATTGCTCAGGTCGATTTGTCGTGATGACTGCGACATGATCAATCTGCTCATATTTGACGATAGGTTCAGTCATGTTGTTTGGTTAAGAATTCGTTAACGACGGCGACCACGTCCTCCAGGCGGTCGTGGTGTGTCCAATGACCAGTGCTTTCGATGATGACAGAATTGAGTTTCTTGAAGTAAGTGTCAGTGCCGTCTTGGCCGATGCGGTGAGGGTAACCCGCATTTGAATTGATTATGAGCACGTGCGCTTCAATGGCTTGCCAAAGCTTGATCATATCGTCTGCGGGCATGTCATACGGCGAACGGTTTCGGGTGTAGTTATCGAACTTCCAGGAATACGTACCGTCTTCGTTCTGATTGCTCGCGTGCATGGACAAGTGTCTCGCCTGCTCATTCGTTAAGTGCGGGTTCATCTCATGCATGCGTTCATAGGCTGCCTCAATCGTTGGATACTTCCGAACCGATCTAGCAGCCAGATTACGACCAGCGTCAATCCAATGCCTGATGCTCGAACCTCGATTAGCCGATCGAAAATCCGGATATAGACCGACACCTTCAATGATTGCGAGATTCTTTACGTTGTTTGGATATAGACCACTATACATCGACGCGACGGTACCGCCGAGTGAGTGTGAAACAATGTTCACAGGCGCTAAGCCCTGTTGCTGAATAAGTTGGGCGATGTCGTAAACGTAATCAATCAGCATGTAGCTGCTCCCAGTCGCCCAGTCCGAATCCCCGTGGCCGCGTAAATCGGGTACCACCACGTGATAGTCAGCACGAAAGGATTCAACGAACCAATCCCATGATCGACAGTGATCGTGGATTCCGTGAATAAGAAGCAAGGGTGGCGCTGTGTCGTTCCCCCAGTCAAGGAAATGCAAGCGGAGGCGATGTGAGAAATAGGTGTGCGAGGACGGCCGCACCCGATTCGGAGTTGGCACCGTCATGAGCTTACGTTACCGGATCGACCCGGATATTGACGATGTCCATGTCGAAGTACTTCTGATGGCGTATTTCCGCAGCGAGGAAGTGAAGCAGTTTTATCGATAGATCAGTACTTGCGTCATCGTTCGCTGCGTCATGGACGAACATTGCTCGATCTTCAATATTCTGTTCGTCTGCGACCGCAATATATTCGAGTGCTAACTGACCTGCGTCTTGTCGAACAGACACCTGTAGACGACGTTCCGTGATTGTTTCCTCGTCGTTGCTCTCGATGAGCGTCAAGAGTAGCTCCTCATTAACTTGCTGAAGTCGATTTACAGATGCGTCGTTCCAATTCCAACGTCTAGCCGCGTCAGAGAGAAACTCAGTCAACTGAGGTAGATCGTCAACCACGAGACGGGTTCGAATGCGACGTCGACGTGAACCCATGACCTCCCATAACAGCGACAAGGCAATAGCAACCAGGCCACCGATGGTCATGCCGTTGCGTAAGAGTGTTCCCCAGAAACCGGATCCCGTTAGCATCTCAGGAAAGATCAGCTCAAACTGGAAGCCAATCCCAATCCAAAGGGATACACCGGTGATAACGGATTTGCGGAAGTCGAGACCGTCTCGGAAGACAAGCTTCATACCCACGATAAACAACATTGCGAGAATGACTGTTAGGTAGGCGCCTGCGACCGGGTTAGGCAGCGCGATGATTACGGCTTTTAGTTTCGGTAGGAAGGCGAGGATTAGAAATATCACACCGATATAGATGCCGACGCGCCGTGACGCGACTCCAGTAAGCTCTGTGACTGCAATGCTTGATGAGTACGTCGTATTTGGTACCGTGCCGAGGAAACCGGATAAGAGGTTGCCAATTCCATCAGTGCCAACCGCGCCTTGCACAACGCGATAGTCTGGTGCTCTTGGCTGTCGTTGCGAAACTCTTTGAATTGCTACACTGTCACCGATCGTTTCGACAAGGCCTACTATCGTCACGAGCACGAAAGCAGGTACCAATGCCCAGAAATCTGCGCTGAATGAAAGGTCTAAGCCAGGCCATCCCCAGTCAGGGAT
Organism: Pseudomonadales bacterium; assembly: GCA_021295855.1. Lineage (GTDB taxonomy): Bacteria > Pseudomonadota > Gammaproteobacteria > Pseudomonadales > Azotimanducaceae > Bin55. The sequence continues at coordinate 4,257 of JAGWBO010000088.1, forward strand.
GCCGAGCCAGGCAGCTTCGCGTATGGGCGTGGCGTCAAACATACCGAGGAGTGCGGCAGCGATCGTTCCGAGGACCAATCCAATCAAAGGCGTCCACAACCTAAGGAATCCGGTCGCGCGCATTGCCAGTCCTACGGAAATAACGATTGTGATTGCAGCTACCACGGGTGCGTTAAAGCTCAGATGTTCTTCGGGCACATCGATCAGAAGATCGAAAATAACTGGGAAAATGGTCACTGGGATGAGCATGATCACGATACCCGCGACCGTCGGCGTAATGACGCGCCTAAGAACCGAAAGTTTGAAGGCGATTATGAATTGAATGATGGACGAGATGATGATCAGCGTACACATCAATGCAGGTCCGCCGGTAATCAGCGCCGTGATACAGACCGCTATGAATGCGGCGGATGTACCCATGAGTAGCACATGACCGCTTCCAAAACGCCAAACTCGAACTGCCTGAAGAATCGTCGTCGATCCGGCAATTAGCAGGACACAGAAAATCGACCACGATAGGAACGGTTCACCAATGTTGGCAGCTTGTACAACAATGACAGGGGTCAATACAACGCCGCTAATCGTCAATACAACGAGCTGAAACGCAAGTCCAACCGATAAGGGCGTTGGTGGCGCTTCGTTGGGCTCAAAACGTATGTCCTGAGCTTCGGTTTGAGCCATATCTACTTCAATCCGTTATCGGTTTTACCTATTTCATGACATGCTAGCAGAATATGTCTGTTCGTGAAAGTACTCGGCTTAAATCGGTGCGTAATCAGCTTGCAAACGTGCGATTGATGTCGAGACCCGTTGTTGGTGTCAGCGCATCGACCACAGCTTACTGGTTCACGCACCTCAACAGCAACTAGGCAAAGCGATCCGGTGCGCGCGAATCCTCGGCTCGCGTGTGAACGTCAAGCAACACCGTCGTGCCCTCTTCGTTCAAGCGCTTTGCTTTCATTAACGCTGGTCCCATTTCAGCCGCTTGCTTAACCTCGATCCCCTCTGCACCAAGCGCTTGTCCGAGTTGCGCGTAGTTTCCTTGCATGTACGACACGCCGAATTCCTTTCGGGCAGTAGGAAAACCACCAGGATAGGTCGCCATGATTCCGTTGTTCAACACGATCGTGGTTATGGGAATCTCTGCGCGAGCGGAAGTTTCAATATCAAGCCCCGACATACCGAATGCGCCGTCCCCCATGAGATTTACACACATACGATCTGGCATCGCCATCTTGGCACCGATCATGAGCG
>JAGWBO010000089.1 GCA_021295855.1 Pseudomonadales bacterium
ACTCAAAGTGATCGAAACCAGAACGAGGACTCACCCGTCCTCCATCGTAGGTATAGCTCACACCCGGTTCCGCAATCACTTCCCCTAATATGACAACGGGGGTGTTGGTCGTAAACCCGATCTCCAGGACATGTGAACGACTGCTTCGATCTGCGGTAAATAACAGCTCGTAGCTGTCGTCTGGACCTATAACGTCCAATATGTCCTGACCTTCCCAAACCGGTACACGGTCCAGGCATATGGATGCGCCACACCCACTTGCCTGAGTCAAATGGGCTAACTCCGAAGTTAGCCCATCACTGATGTCGATCGCACCACGTGCAAATTGTCGGATCTGTGCACCAAATTCCACACGCGGATGAGGCATGAAGTATCGTGCGCTTGGGTTCGTATCACGCTGCACTAATAAATTCTCAAGCGCATCGTCAGGGTTCGGACCGTTCTTGAGGTAAGACGTCGTCGCACCGAGCGTACCGGTCATCCAAATGTCGTCTCCTATAGCCGCATTCGAACGCAATAAGGCTTCGCCTTTAGGTCGTGGTCCTCGGGCGAGATTACCGCCGAGAATCTTTACATTGAATTCTCTAGCTGCAACGCTGATCCCGTATGCGAGTTGCGTGATCCAATCGCCGTCAAGTGATTCGACGGTCAACGCGATGGTCATGCCTAACGGCGTCGCGCCCATCGCCGCGAGATCGGACACGTTGATCGCCACTGACCGATACCCTACAAGGTCACCACGTGCGTCACTCGGAAAATGCAAATCGGGGACAAGCGTATCCGTGCTGACCACAAGCTGTTGGTCACTAGGCAACGCAAGTACCGCCGCGTCGTCTCCAGCCCCTGTCGCGATGAAATCCGCTTGAGTTAGATCGTCGAAACTCTGGATGAGCTGGTCGATAAGCTCGAACTCATTCATGTTATTCAGTTGGCTGACGTAACGCGGTTGCCAGTTTGTCGAGGACACCGTTTATAAAACGGTAGCTGTTCACCGCACCGAATTCCTTCGCGATCTCGACCCACTCATTGATCGTCACAGGCTGAGGTACGTTCGCATACGTTAACTCGTACGTGGCAATTCGCAGGATGGTGAGTTCTGCGTGTCCCAACTCCTCCAACGAACGATCACGTACGTAGGCTTCAATCGCCATATCGAGCTCCTGTAATCGACTTGAAATGTCCGCGAGCCAAAGACTGAATCTCTTTTTGTCGATATCCTTCAAATAACCAGCTTCTCGCAGCCACGTCTTCGTTGCGTCAAGATCAAACTCGTCGGGACTCAAACTCACGGGCAGGAGCGCTTGTAACAGTGCCACGCGAGTATTTCGATTGCGACTGCTCATTGGTTCTGTACACCTCGTTCATCACGGCGTAAGACGACCCTAAGATCCGGGCCAACCTGCGTCGTTGATACGATCGTTGCACGAATCGTAGCCGCCATCTCACCAACCTTTATCTCGGCCACCGGGCGCGCGTCCGAGCCCATGAATTTCGGTGCAACGTACGCGATCATCTCGTCCCAATTCTGGCTTTCAACGAAACTACCAACGAGTTCACTTCCAGCCTCAACGAGTACTTCATTCACCCCTTCCGATGCGAGTCTGTTCAAAACTGATTTGATTTCAACACGAGGCGTGACTTCGTGCCAAACATCAACCGTCTCAGGAAGCACTGTGCCATGTGCATCGCGACCGCAAACCACCACAACGCGTGCGTGGTCATCGAGCATCGTGGCGTCTGTGGGAAAGCGTCCCTGACTGTCTAGCACCACTCTCCAAGGCGCACATCCCTGATACTCTGGCGAACGCACAGTCAGACGGGGATCATCCGCTAGCACCGTACCAATGCCCGTAACGATAGCGCCACTGCGCGCGCGCCAATACTGTGCATCCTCGCGCGCTTCCTCGCTCGTGATCCACTTGCTTACGCCGGTCGCTAGCGCCGTTCTTCCGTCGAACGACAACGCAGTCTTTATTCGTACATACGGCCGATTGCGGCGATGCCGTGTATACGTCCCGGGATTTAGCTCTCCTGGCACGGGCAAACCCATAACTTTGACTTCTAAGCCGAGCGTTCTAAGCCGTTGGATATGGTAGTCACGCGCCCCGATGACAACGCGTTTGACGCCCGATTGAGCTAGTACATCCGTGCATGCAGCCGTGCGACCCTCGAAACAACATGGCTCCAACGTGACGTAAGCCGTGGCGTCTTTAGCGATATCTCCTGCGCTTTTTAGTGCATTCACTTCGGCGTGTGCTTCGCCGTCTGTCTCATGCCAGCCTCGGCCTACGACGCGATGATCTTTGACGAGCAGACAACCGACTCGAGGATTACCTCGTGTTACGGTGAATAGTCCTCGTTCCGCCAGCTTTAGCGCCGCGCCCATATAGAGGCGGTCCACTGTGGGTTGATGAGTCAAGCGTAGACTGGAAATCTATTGCAAAGTTCCAGCGCTTTAAGGCGAATCGAAGCGACCATGTTGTCGTTCGAGATATCGTCGAGGATGTCACACATCCAAGTTGCTAACGACTCGCATTCAGCCTCTTCGAACCCGCGACGCGTCACGGCTGCAGTACCAATGCGTAAACCGCTCGTCACAAAAGGCGACCTAGGATCATTGGGAACCGTATTCCGGTTAACAGTGATATTGGCGCGCCCCAACGCTTCATCAGCAGCTTTGCCAGTGACACCCTTGTCAACGAGGTCCAACAAAAACAAATGGTTATCGGTCCCGTCAGAGACCACTTTGTAGCTGCGCGCCTGAAATACCGATACCATGGTACGTGCGTTACTCAGCACCCTATACTGGTACTTGCGAAATTCGTCGCTCATCGCTTCTTTGAAGCAAATCGCCTTCGCGGCGATTACGTGCATCAATGGACCGCCTTGCAAACCGGGAAATAGTGCCGAATTGAGTTTCTTTTCGACTTCCTTGTTTCTGCGCGCCAAGATGAGACCGCCACGTGGTCCAGCCAGTGTTTTATGTGTGGTTGATGTCGTGACATCAGCATATGGCACCGGATTCGGATACAGACCCGTCGCAACCAAACCTGCAACGTGTGCCATATCTACAACGAGATAAGCACCCACGTCGTCCGCAATCTCACGAAAGCGAGCCCAATCCAGCACACGACTATATGCGGAGAATCCCGCAACGATTAGCGCTGGCTTATGTTCGCGCGCCATCGCATGTAAGCGTTCAAAGTCCAGTAGTCCTGTATCAGGATTCACGCCATATTGGACCGCGTTGTATAGCTTGCCGGTGAAATTCACGGGCGACCCGTGCGTCAAATGGCCGCCATCCGACAAACTCATCCCCAATAAGGTATCACCGGCATTCATAAGCGCCATATATGCAGCTGCGTTCGCCTGCGAACCTGAATGTGGTTGCACGTTGGCGTAGTCAGCGCCGAACAGTGCTTTCGCACGTTCGATGGCGAGTCTTTCGATCTCGTCAACGTGTTCGCACCCGCCGTAGTAACGCCTGCCTGGGTAACCCTCGGCGTACTTGTTCGTCATCACACAGCCCTGGGCTTCTAGCACGCGTGGACTGGCGTAATTTTCAGAAGCGATTAGCTCGATGTGCTCTTCTTGTCTTCGATTTTCGAGGCTGATGGCTCGCCAAACGTCGCTGTCGAAGCAGGACAGCGTTTGGGCTTTATCAAGCATGAGGAGTCGCGATGATGCGCAGCGCGAATTTTATTTTTGACCGCTATGTCGCAGCGTTCACGGCGTCAATCGCAGACTCCAAAGTCTTAACCGGATACGTCGTCATACCTTCGATGGGTTTCGAAGGTCGATTCGCGTAAGGGATGATCGCATGTGTGAATCCATGTTTGACGGCTTCGCGCAACCTCTCCTGGCCGTTTGGCACAGGTCGAATTTCGCCAGTTAAACCGAGTTCACCAAAAACGATGAGTTCCGCTGCAAGCGTGATGTTGCGCAGACTCGAATAAACCGCCAACATCGACGCAAGATCCGTCGCGGTCTCGATTACCTTAACACCGCCCGTGACGTTCACGAACACATCGTCGTTCGAGAGAGACAAGCCGCCGTGTCGATGCATGATCGCTAGGTGCATCGCCAATCGTTGCGCATCGAGTCCAACCGCAACTCGGCGCGGATAACCGCCTTGGACGTCGTCAACGAGTGCTTGAATCTCCACCAACAGGGGTCGCGTGCCTTCCCAAATCACCGAAACGACACTACCAGGTCCGACCTCCGCCGATCGTTCTAGAAAGATCGCCGAGGGATTTCGGACTTCGCGCAAACCCGAGTCCGTCATCGCGAATACACCAAGTTCATTGACCGCGCCAAATCTGTTCTTAGTACTGCGCAAGGTACGATAACGACTACCCGAAGGCGCATCCAGCATGACCATGCAGTCGATGATGTGTTCCAGCACTTTAGGTCCCGCGAGGTTCCCTTCTTTGGTTACATGCCCGACGAGAATGAAGGCTGTGTCGCTACGTTTAGCAAGTTGCGTAAGGCGCGCGGCCGACTCACGTACTTGAGTTACTGTACCCGCCATACTTTCTGCGAATTCAGTTTGCATCACTTGAATCGAGTCAATAACGACCACGGTTGGACGGTCACGCTCGACGACAACGCCGACCTGCTCAACGGACGTCATAGACGCTAAATCCAATCGCTCCGGCTGAAGCTTGAGCCGTTTCGACCGCGCCGCAATCTGGCGTAAAGATTCTTCGCCACTCACATACAGACATTGCATCGACTTCGAGAGATGGGCAAGGACCTGTAGCAACAATGTGGACTTCCCAGCGCCAGGATCGCCGCCAATCAAGATCACCGATCCGGATACAAGGCCACCTCCAAGTACACGATCTAGTTCGCTGTAGCCAGATGAAATTCGACCTCCAACTTCGATCTCGACTTCGTCAATACGCTGGATCTCAGCGACTGAAGCCGTATAAGAAGCCGATCGGGAAGCAGCAGCACCCGGCGAGAACCGCGTGAGCGTGTTCCATGCGCCGCAGTCAGAGCATTGTCCCTGCCACTTCGGGTGCTCGCAGCCGCAGTCCGAACAAACAAAGACTGCGGTACTGCGCTTAGCCACGAGGTTTACAGATCAGATGGCGATTCCGGGCCGTCGTCAGGCTGAATCTCTTCAAAGACTGTGATTTGATCTTCAAATCTGAGATCAATAGTGCCAAGAGGACCATGCCGATTCTTCGTCACCATTAGCTTCACTTGTTTAAAGCCTAACTCTTTAGCTTCTGACTCATCATGATGCAACATCAGAACCATATCCGCGTCTTGCTCAATCGACCCGCTATCACGTAAATCGGATAGTCGCGGTCGTTGGTCTGCTCGCGAGTCAGCGTTTCGATTCAGTTGTGCAAGCGCAAGAATCGGTACTTCCTCCTGGTTCGCCAGATTCTTCAACCCGCGGGTGATCTCGGCGATCTCGAGCGTGCGACTGCTTAGTTGACGATCTTCATTGGGTTGCATAAGTCCAATGTAGTCCACGCACACCAAGTCGAGGCGCCCTCGAGCTCGTTTAACCTGTTTAACCGCGTGAATCATCCGATTAATCGTGAGACCGTCTGGATTCACAACGATGAAGTGTGATAGGTACTCCTTGATACTTTCGGTTGCTTCCTCGACCGCTTTCTGCTCCTTGTTATTTAAACGGGTAGTTTTCAACTTACCAAACGGTACTTCAGAAATCGCCGACAGCATCTTTAGCATGATTTCTTCAGTGCGTTGCTCAAGTGTGAAAAACAACACGGTCACATCACCTGTATTCTGACGAAACACATTCTCGCAGAGATTCAATGCAAATGAGGTTTTACCCATACCCGGTCGACCAGCGAGCACCATTAAATGCCCAGGTCGAAATCCACCCCAACTCAACTCATTCAGTCGACCATATCCAGTATTGAGGTACTTTCTAGGTTGACCGTGGTCACGGATGTAATCTAACTCTTGTTGTACTGGCGCCATCAATGCCGGTGCACTGGACTTTACGATATCGTCGTCCGTCAGTCGCTCGTCCGACGTCTGGTCGATTCGCCCATGGATTCCCTCGATTAAATCATCGACGTCATCGCTAGTCGCCTCATATGCCTCACTTGTGGCAGTTTTTAAAACCCCTATGAGATTTCGCCGCACATAATCGTTCAGGACCCGTTTCATGAAGACTCGCGTGTCGCCCACGCGAACCGCGTCATGCATCCCGATCACAACTTCGACAGCAGGATGGTTAACATCCGAAAATCGAGCACTTATGCGCGACGCGACGGTGAGTGGCGAAAGCTGCTCGCCTCTATTTGCCGCCTTCTGCATTTCTTCAAACACGACTCGATGGTTTCGATCCATGAACCAATCGGGTTTGATCAGAATGCCATATTCGTCCCAGGCGTTTTCGCTTTCAAATAACGCAACGAGTAATGAGTTTTCAGCGATCTGATTGAACGGTAAGTGTTCAACTAATGAGTCAGTAAGTGGCGGCGCGTAAGGTGCGTCGAATTCACGTTCGGCCATCGGAAGACGATCCTATATATGCTAGTAGTACGGTTGCTTATCTTAATAACAACTCGCTAAATTCACACAAGAAAGCATGATTTTTTGGCGGTATTTCTTGAAAAAATCATTCGTCCACAAAGCCAGTCGGGGAAACTACTTGGAAAACGTGTTGGTTGGGAAATAGGTGAATGAAGACTATCGGACCGGTTAGCGCCAACAGCGACGTTCGTGTGTGTAGAGATGCGCCGCGACTCTCTAATCGCGGCTAAGACTATTCCGGCTGTACAAAAAGCGAATGACTTCGGCATGGATGTGAATCTGCACCTCATATTCGCCAACTTCGCGTAGCACGCCATGCGGCATTCGAACCTCGCTCTTGTGAATCTCGATTCCCTGCTTTGCAAGTTCGGTGCTGATTTCCACCGGTCCGACTGAACCGTACAAGCGCCCACCTTCTGCAACACGCATTAGTATCGTCAACGTCTTGTCGTCCAGTTGAGCGGCTCTCCGCTCCGCCCCTTCAAGTCGTTCGATCACCCGCTGTTGAAGCTCTTCCCGCATTTGCGTCGAGCGTAGCGCTAGTTTTTGCGGCAGTAGATAGTTGCGCGCGAAGCCGTTCTTAACCGAGACTTCCTCGCCGAGATCGCCAAGATTTGCGATCCGATCTAGTAGGAGTACTTTCATAGCTATTCGTGTTTGTCCGTATAAGGTAACAACGAAAGATACCTTGCCCGTTTGATTGCGCGTGTCAGTTGTCGTTGATAACGAGCGCTGGTTCCAGTAATGCGCGCTGGCACGATTTTGCCTGTTTCCGTGATGAAATCCTCGAGCGTCTCAAGGTCTTTGTAGTCGATCTCTTTTACGCCCGCTTGGGTAAATCGACATACTCGCTTTCTTCGGTCATTCCTCGCCATGCCTATTCCTTCTCCTCAACGCTAGTTTCGACTTCTTCGGTCTCCGCTGTAGCTGGAGCGTCGTCACCGTCGGTCTCGGGTTCGGTCGCTGCGGCTTCAATGGCCTCAGGTTCAGACACCGCGGCTTCAGCAGCCTCAGGTTCAGTCTCTGTGGTTTCAGCAGCCTCGGACTTAGTCTCTGTGGTTTCAGCAGCCTCGGGCTTAGTCTCTGCGACTTCCGCGGCCTCGGGTTCACTCACAACGGCTTCAGCGGTATCGGGTTCATTCCCCGAAGCTTCGACAGTCTCGACTTCGTCCTCGGCTTCGCCGTTATCCTCCACACTAGCTCGTGCGGCTTCCTCGCGTTCACGCTGTCGGCTGAGCAGCTCTTCTTCACGACGTCGTTCGCGCTCCTTCTCAGCTACCTGTTGTGCCTTCGTGTCCTGATAGATCTTCGACTCCTCGGTTTCTGGTCCTTTACGCACCAAGATCATGTTCCGAAGGATCGCATCATTGAAGCGAAAAGCGCTTTCGAGCTCCACAAGTGCCTCTTGCGAGACTTCTATGTTGAGAAGGACGTAATGGGCTTTATGAACTTTCGCGATGGGATATGCGAGTTGGCGACGTCCCCAATCTTCAAATCGATGAACTTTGCCGCCGTCACGCTCGATTGACGCGCGATATCGGTTGACCATACCGTCAACCTGCTCTGATTGATCCGGATGGACCATCAGCACGATTTCGTAATGTCGCATGAACTGCTCCTTACGGATGAAGCTTCCGCCACACACGGACGTAAAGCAAGGAGTAAATAACCACCATCGGAGGTGGCTGCGGAATTTTAACGACTATTCGGCTGTATCTCGGATGGCACGTTGTCGTACGCACTCATAAAGGACGATACCCGTCGCGACAGAAACATTGAGACTCGGTACGGTTCCTGCCATTGGAATCGATACGAGCGCGTCACAGCGGTCTTTCGTCAACTCGCGTAATCCCGCGTCTTCGCTACCTACAACGACAAGCGTGGAAGCCCCATACTCGTAATCGGTGTATTGCTTTTCCGCTTGATCGTCAGTGCCTACTACCCAAACGCCTTGATCCTGCAGCCACTCAATTCGCCTTGCCAAGTTCCCCACCCCCACGACAAACAACGAAGAAAGCGCGCCACTTGCGCTCTTGAACGCTGCGCTGGAAAGAGGTGCGGATCGATTGCGAGGCAAGAGCACCGCGTCGACACCCGCACCTGCAGCGCTGCGGAGGCATGCGCCCAGGTTACGTGGGTCTTGTACTCCCTCAATTGCAAGCAGCAGCGGATCAGTCAGCGATTCAAAGAACGTCTCGAATTCACTTTCCGATTGAGGCTGAAACTCTTGGCAGTGAGCCGCGACTCCCTGATGAACGGTTCCCTCGCTGATTCTGTTCAACGCATCGCGACTGACTTGGGACACCTGTATGTCTTGCGCACGAGCCTCTCGTATCAGGGACGCGAGTGCCTCATCACGCCGGTCCCGTTGCACAGAGAGTCTCAATACGCGCTCTGGAGTGGCACGCAGGAACTCCGCGACAGCATGAATGCCAGCCACAATCGTCATCTCAATCCTTCCTCCTAGGCTAACTCGAGACTCAATTTGGCCGCTGGTGCTTGCACATCTGTCAGGCGCGTCTGTACGCGATCCCCGATACGGAATACCCGACCGTTCGATTCGCCTCGTAATTCGCCACCGAAAAACGAGTAGTAATCGCTTGGAAGGTTGCTGACATGCAGTAGACCTGAAATGTAGTATCCATCCAGCTCCACGAAGAGCCCAAAGTCCCTCACGCCGGCCACAATCCCTGAGAATACGTCGCCTACTTTCGACTTAAGTAGCGAAGCCTTTAGCCACCCATCAACTCGACGCTCAGCGTTGATCGCTCGACGTTCGTACGTCGAAGTCTGAACGCCTAATTCATCGAGTTCGTTAAACGTCATCGCCGGTAATTCGGCAACTCCGAGAACTCGTTTGATCAACCGATGCATCACCAAGTCAGGATACCGACGAATCGGCGACGTAAAGTGTGCATAGGAGTCCAGCGCCAACCCAAAATGGCCCAACTTACGCGGTGTGTAATGCGCCTGCTCCATGGCAGATAGGAGCATGATCTCCCATAGGTCGGATGGTTTGCAGACCTTTCGAAGGTCCTTCAACACGCGTTGAAGCTGCGACGACTTCTCGATGTGGGAGGGGACGGAAACGCCTTGGTTCGCTAATCTGGTCAACACCGTCCGCATGTTCCAGGCGTCAGGCGGCTCATGGGCACGATATAGCGGGATCACTTTTTGGCGCTCAAGAAACTTAGCCGCCTCAACATTGGCTGCGATCATCGCAACTTCAATCATGCGATGTGCGTTATTCCGCACGATAGGCCGTACGCGCTGAGGTTTGCCGCGCTCGATATCAATGATCGTTTCCACCGTGTTGAAATCCAACGAACCTCGCGTTTGAGCAGCTTTCGACAACGCGCGATACGCGTCATGAAATGCCAGGATCGATGCTTGAACGTCTTTGCCGCCAGGCATCGTTTCGCCGTTCCGTAGGAAGCCCGCCACTTGGCGATACGTTAGACGAGCGTGAGACCGCATTGTGCCTTCGTAGAACGTCGACCGAAGCACGTCACCATCGATGCTTAGCTGCATGTCACATACCAACACCAAGCGGTCCTGATCGGGATTCAAAGAGCAGATTCCATTTGATAACGCGGTGGGCAACATAGGCACAACCTTTCCTGGGACGTACACCGAAGTACCACGCTTTGCTGCCTCGACGTCAAGAGCACTTCCTACCGGTACATAGTGGGCGACGTCAGCAATTGCGACGATCAAACGCCAGCCATCCGCTTCTGGCTTACAGTACACTGCATCATCAAAGTCACGCGCATCCGCGCCGTCGATCGTGACAAGAGGTAGATCTCGAAGGTCAACGCGGTCACCAACTGACTTTTCATCAACTTGACTCGGCACGTCCAATCGATTCAACGCTTTTGGCCATACCTGCGGCACGTTCTCCAGCGTGAGCGCCACTTCGATCGCAAGATCCGTCACGTTGTTAGCGTGAAAAACTCGATCGATTCGACCGCGAGATCTCGCCCCGACGCCGCTAAAGACGTGACCGACGACGATATCGCCGACCTGCGCCTTCCCGTCACGAGGATTGACATAAATCTCACGTGCTTTACCTTGCTCAAGGGGAACGACGACTAAATCCTTGCGCCGCGCACGACGAGTAACTTCGCCGACAAAACGGTCTTGTTTGGTCAAATCAACCAAAGTTCATTCGTCGCAATCAACAAGAAAAAGCTAATGGGAGTGGTGATTGGTAAACGCGCTCAAAGCCTTGTCGAACCTATAATTCCGCCCCTTGCCGAGGTGGCGAAATTGGTAGACGCGCTAGCTTCAGGTGCTAGTGGAGCCTAGCTCCGTGGAGGTTCAAGTCCTCTTCTCGGCACCAAAGCGCGACAGGGTTCCGATGGCTGTCTTAGCCCGGCGTGGCACGAAATCCATTCGGTACGCCTTTTGCGACCATGCTTACCGCATTATGGGCATGCAGGCTCTCAAAATGCTCAATGTGGACCAGGAAGTCAGTCACATCTTCTTCGCTCATCAGTAGCTGCTTAATACGACGAGCTGAATCTTCACAGAACATTGGATTTTGCCCGTTTCGACGCGCAAATTCCTGTTCGTCCTCGCGCTTGACCGCCGTTTGTACCGGCGTACCTAAAGCATCTTCGATGTCCTGAACCAACCGTGCAATCGGGAAATACGCGATATCGTCGCGCAACTGAACGTTTACGGTAGCTGCGCTACGCTGGCCATGAGGCGTCGCAACGATCCCCTGCTGCGAACCCAACCACGTCTTCACCTCGTTGCGGTCGAGGTTCTCTCGTTCCTCAAAATCTTCAGAGAACTGCTCTTGGATAACGCTTCGCGCCAAGGCAGCAGACGCTGGACATGTGCTTGAATAGTGAACTACCACTTCCTGCTCAATTCTGATCGTTCCGTCGCGAAGTTCGCCACGCAATCTGACAGGGTAACGATTCCAGCCGCTGTTGTCTGACACGAGAGCGGGTTTGTTAAGCAACAGCTCAAACGCAAATTCGATCAATGCATCTGATGAAATCTCTAGATGCGTCGTACGTAGTTGATGTAGAAGTTCCACCAGACTGCTCGGCGACAGTGCTGCTTCTCCGAGCGCGTTCCCCATCGTCCTGTAGAGACGGGACATGTGAATACCCTTGGCGTGCGAGTCGCCAAGATTTACATACATTTGAATGGCGGCTTGCGCGGCTTGCTCTGCATCTTCATCGAGTACTCGAATCGGCATCGCGATGTCGCTCATGCCCACCCAATCAAGCGTTCCTTGAGGCTCGTTGTGAACATGCCCGGCGACATCCGGTAACGCACCGCCAAGAATGTCGCGACGGTGCTCGTTCACGACTCGTCGAGCTCCTTTACTTCCTCGTCGCTTAACGGGCGGGCTTCCGCAGCGATCAACACCGGAATGTCATCTCTAACTGCATAGGCCAAACCCGCTTCGACAGACCAAAGCTCATTGAGATCAGCCTTATAGACCAAGGGACCTTTCGTTTCTGGACACACCAAAATGTCAAGTAGTTCCTTCTCTAACACGGAATGAGACACATATTTACGCGAACAGCGTGTCGTCACGCATGATAGTAGATTCCCGCTGTGCGCCGGTAGACACGATACTCACGGGCATGTTTAAGAGATCTTCAACGCGATGTACAAACTTTATTGCTTCTTCTGGCAGATCATCGCTGTTGGCACAATCCGCAGTGGACTCTAGCCATCCATCCATCTCAGTGTAAACTGGCTTGATTTCACGTAAACCACGTTCGCCAAAGTCACCACGGAAAGGTTGCCCGTTAGGCAGTTCATAGTCCGTGCAGATGCGAATGGTTTCGATCGAGTCCAAGACATCGAGCTTGGTCAGACACAGCGACGAAATACTGCTCATTTCGGCGGCACGTTTTAGCGCGACGGCATCAAGCCATCCACACCGTCGTGGACGCCCAGTCGTAGCACCAAACTCCGCCGTGCAATTCGGTCGGAAAAGTGCCTGCGCCAACCCGAGTCGTATACGCCTTCGTAACGCCTACGACATGGTCGATGAATCGAGGACCGAAACCTGTGCCAACGCACGCACCAGCAGCGGAAGTGCTTGAAGACGTGACATATGGGAACGTACCTTGGTCTATATCGAGCATCGCGCCTTGTGCACCTTCGAACAGGATGTTCTCATCCCGCTGACGATGCCACTGTAACGAAGATGAGATGTCCTTCACAAGTGGCTTGACATCTACAGCGAATTGAGCGACTACCTCTAGTTCTGCCTCCGGATCGACTGGATCAACTTTGTAGTACTGTTCCAGCAGGAAATTGTGGTACTCGATCAACGCCAATATCCGCGCCTTGGCGTCATCCCACTGATACAAATCTCCGATCCTGATGCTACGACGCGCCATCTTGTCTTCATAGGCAGGTCCAATGCCACGACCCGTCGTACCGATCTTTTGCTCACCGCTTGCAATTTCGCGTGCTTGATCCAAAGCGACATGACTCGATAGGATCAATGGGCAAGCGTGGCTAATGCAAAGTCGTGCACGCGCGTTAATACCGTGCTCTTCGAGACGTTTGATTTCACCCAATAGAGCCTGCGGTGAGACTACAACACCGTTGCCAAGATAGCACTGGACATGCTCGTGAAGAATGCCCGAAGGAATGAGGTGCAGCACGAGCTTTTCGTTCTCGACGATGATCGTGTGTCCGGCGTTGTGACCGCCTTGAAAGCGCACAACTGCGGCTACTTGCTCGGCAAGCAAGTCGACAATCTTGCCTTTGCCTTCGTCGCCCCACGCCATGCCTACAACGACTACGTTCTTAGCCATGACACGAGCCTTCAAACACAATAGGCGTGCGGATTCGAGGTCTTAAAAAGACCATTGTCAGATTCATGTTCCGCGAGTTTAGTTAGGGTTGTTCCGCCTTGAGGAACCGGAAGAACTCACTCGAAGGGTCTATCACCAGCATCGCGCTTCCGTCCTCGAAAACCTTGCGGTATGCGTTGATGCTGCGATAAAAACTATAGAACTCCGGATCTTGACCATATGCGTTCGCATAGATTTCCGCCGAGCTAGCATCGCCATCCCCGCGGATCTTCTCAGATTCACGGTTCGCTTCTGCCTCGATCACAATGGCTTGGCGATCCGCATCAGCACGAATGCCAATGGCCAATTCCTGCCCGGTCGCTCGGTATTGTTTCGCCTCAATTTCTCGTTCGGAGTTCATACGCTCAAAAACGGCTTCCGACACTTCCTCGGGCAGGTCAATCCGCTTAACACGGATGTCTATCACTGAAATACCAAAGTCTTCCGACATGATGCCGTTGAGTTGAGCCGTTAACTCGTTCATGAGCAAGTCGCGCTCACCGGAAATGACTTCATGCATATCGCGCCGACCTATCTGGTTACGTAAACCTTCGTTGACGCGATCCTCAAGCTGATTCATGGCGCGTTGCTCGTCGCCTGAAGTTGCTGTGTAGTAGCTCT
>JAGWBO010000090.1 GCA_021295855.1 Pseudomonadales bacterium
TGCATAAATCCGATACAAACGAATACCTTGGGTATCGAACTGGGTTATCTCGAATCCTGTTAGTAGCGCATCCGGCTCATCGCTAAGGGCGTGAGGAAATGGATTTAGATCTTGAGGTTGGTCCGTACTGAGGAAGTAGGCAAACCCTATCGCTAGGACTCCGACTAGTACGACGTAGACCCACTTCATCTCACGTCAGCGCATCGTGGAGTCGATCGCATACCTCTCGCACTGCACCTTCGCCACCATTTCGAGTCGTCACCCAATCCGCACGTTCCCTGACAACCTCGACCGCATTCGCGACTGCGACCGAAACACCGGACATTTGCATGGCGGGTAAGTCAGGTTCGTCGTCCCCCATATAAAGTGTTTGTTCCGCAGTCAGATTTAGCTCATTCAACAGCACTGACAGCGCCTCCGCTTTGTTATTAGCGCCTTGCACCACATGCTGTATATCAAGTTCGCGAGCACGAGCAGCGACTATCGAACTATCTCGTCCTGTGATGATCCCGATCGTTACATCTGCATGCTGTAACTTGCGCAGTCCATAGCCGTCCTGCACGTTAAACGTCTTATATTCCGTACCGTTGGAATCGAAGGTGAGCTGACCATTTGTCAGTACACCATCGACGTCAAGTACGACGAGTCGAATTAGACTCAAGCGGTCGCCCATTGACACGACGTCGGACACTAAGTTTGACCGATCTCGTGTAAAGCAACTAACACCATGTAACCCATGTAGCCTAGCAATAGCACAGACCCTTCGAATCGAGTCACAATCTTTCTCGAGCGAATTCCATAGGCGAATAGCGCCAACAACATCGTAAACGCAAACATTGCACCAAAATCCCGCCAGATTTCCACCGTGGATAAGGTGTAAGGATTAATTAATGCTGGTACGGGCAAGACTGCTAAGATGTTCAGGATGTTTGACCCGACCACGTTGCCAATCGCAAGCTCTGGATGGCCTCTCGTTGCCGCTGTCAAAGTAGCTGCCAACTCGGGTAAACTGGTGCCGAGCGCGACGATGGTCACTCCTACGACGGATTCGGGTACACCGAGCCATTCGGCGATATTCGACGCCCCCCACACCACTAGCCATGCGGAAGTGGCTAGCAAGACCAAACCAATGAGTAGCCAACCCCAGGCTTGGAACTTGGTCATCTCCTCCAGGTCTTTAAGCTCTTCCTCCAGCCCGTCCGGCAGCTTGTGTCGCTTACGTGCCGCCCGGAACATCTGATGCATCCCCACGATTAACATGATCAAAAGGATCACGCCGTCGATTCGGGATAGCTCGTAGTCGTATAGAAGTAATACTGCGACGAGAAGCGTGGCAAGCAAAAGCCACGGCATTTCGAATTTAAGAACTGAGAGCGCGAACGGTAGTGGCACCACAATGGCCGTCATGCCTAAGACCAACCCGACGTTCGCGATATTCGACCCAATCGCGTTGCCAACGGCCATACCTGACTTATCTAGAAACGCCGCTTCCAATGAAACGAAAATCTCGGGTGCCGATGTACCAACTGAAACGACTGTAAGTCCAATTAAGAGCTTCGAGATATTCATCTGCGTCGCGATGGCGACGGCACTAGCGACGAACTTGTCCGCGCTCCAAATCAATAGGACCAAACCACCAAGCAGAACGAAAAACGAAATTACTAAGAGCATTCTGCGGGAGTTTGGAAGCGCGTCGAGGCGTAAATCGGATTGTATCCCCGCATCGGCAACTTAATGAAAGACACCGCCACAATTCCATGTGCAATCCAAGATGGATGAGACGTTTCACAGTCGTATGCGAGCAGCTCAACCGCCATATGAAATACGCACCGGCGAGCGCTACGCACTAGTTTCCTACCATGTCTAGCCGCGACCGCAAGTAACATTTATCAAGCCGTTGACATATTTGCTTTGCCGTCAAAATCGACAAACTGTGAACGCGCAACTCGCGAACTCCCACCGTAATTCGCGGTCGAACTTGATCCCAGAAAGGACTCGTAAATCCTGTTAGAAGACACGATTCGTTCGAATCTCGAACTTGAATTCCCGGATGCAATCATCGACCTCGCGGTAGATGGAAATCGTTGCTTGATCAGTGTGGTCGCAGCAGATTTCGAAGGAATGTTGAGAGTGCGAAGAGAGCAACGCGTCTACAGTTGTTTGAAAGACTTGTTGGCTTCTGGGGAATTACACGCCGTCACCATTCAGGCTAAAACCCCTGAAGAATCACGAGAGGACTGACATTGGAAAAGCTCCGTATTAGAGGCGGTCGTCCGCTTCGCGGTCACGTACCTATTTCCGGCGCGAAAAACGCTTCGTTGCCCGTGCTCGCCGCCGCCTTACTCACGGCGGAACCCGTGAAAGTTAGCAACGTACCACGACTACGCGACGTGCACACGATGCTCGATGTTCTGCAAGCTCTCGGTGCAAGCGCTTCGTTCTGTTCTGAAGACGAAGTGATCGTAAAGGCCGACACTATTGATAACCTCAAAGCCCCGTATGATCTGGTGAAAACGATGCGTGCCTCGTTTCTGGTGCTTGGACCACTACTCGCACGGTTTCAGTTCGTTGAGGTATCGCTTCCAGGCGGTTGCGCTATCGGTACTCGACCGATCGATCAACATCTGAAAGCACTAGAAGCCCTCGGCGCAACGATTGAATTGAAGGAGGGCTACGTCACAGCCAAGATCGATGGCAGATTGCGTGGATCACTAATCGATATGGATATCGCGACAGTTACCGGAACTCAGAATGCGCTTATGGCTGCGTCGCTCGCAGAGGGTGACTCGACGATCGTAAACGCAGCACGCGAACCCGAAATTCACGCACTTGCTGCCGTGTTGAATGACATGGGTGCGGAAATCGAAGGCGCGGGTTCCGATGTGATCCACATCAAGGGTAAGGAATCGCTGCATGGATGCGATACGAGATTGATGCCCGATCGAATCGAAGCAGGAACATTCCTTATAGCCGGTGCAGCAACCCGAGGCTGCATTACGATAAACGGCGGTTGCCACGATTTACTGGATGCACCCCTCGCAAAACTGCGTCAAAGTGGTGCAGAGGTAACTGTTGACGGTGACTACATCCAACTCGACACCCGCGGAAAGCGACCTCGAGCAGTGGACATTCGGACAGCGACCTATCCTGGTGTTCCTACCGACCTTCAGGCTCAATTCCTTGCACTAAACTGTGTCGCCGATGGCACAAGTCGAGTTACCGAGACCATCTTCGAAAACCGGTTTATGCATGTGCCCGAGCTCTCGCGTCTTGGTGCGTCAATAGAAAGTGATGGCACAACCGCAACCATTCAGGGCGTTCCAAGCTTGCGCGGAGCCAACATCATGGCAACCGATTTGCGCGCTTCTTCGTGTCTAGTAATCGGTGGTTTGGTCGCAAGTGGCGAAACTATCGTCGATCGGGTCTATCACCTTGATCGAGGCTACGAGCACATCGAGGCGAAATTGACTGCAGTCGGTGCGGATATTCACCGGTTTAACGAAGGATGAGCATAGTCATTCGACGTCTGGACTCACGAGCGCCAGAATTCGAGACGGAGTTTTCAGCATTACTGGATTGGTCAAATCGTGAGAACCCAGAAATCGTTACGGAAGCTCGTCGCATTATTAGCGCCGTTCGAGAAGAGGGTGACGATGCTCTCGTCCGTTTCACACGCGAATTCGACAATCGAGACATACGTATTGCCGGTGATCTACCGATCTCACATGAGTCAATGGCAGAAGCATGGGCCCGTCTAACGATCAGCGAGCGCGACACTATGCGCGTAGCAGCAGACCGTATACGCACCTACCATGAGCGCCAGCTACCTGTAGACACTGATTTCACCGACGAATTTGGCAACCGATTAGGCAGTCGCACCACGCCAATCGCACGGGCAGGTGCGTACGTGCCGAGTGGCCAAGCATCCTATCCGTCGACCGTATTAATGACGCTCATTCCCGCCAAAATCGCAGGCGTTCCTGAAACAATTGTTGCAGTTCCAACACCTAACGACGAAATTAGCGACCACATCCTGGCCGCACTGCATCTCGTAGAACCTACGTTTGCTTTTGGGATCGGCGGCGCTCAAGCAATCGCCGCAATGGCCTTCGGAACGGACACGGTACCTGCCGTTGACAAGATTGTAGGTCCTGGCGGGGACTGGGTAGCCGCTGCGAAAAAACTTGTATTTGGTCCAGTGGGCATTGAGTCCATTGCGGGGCCTAGCGAAATCTTGGTGATCGCGGATGGCTCAGTGGATCCATCTTGGACTGCGTGGGATTTAATGTCGCAAGCCGAGCACGACGCAAGCGCCCAAGCAATCTTGGTGAGCCCTTCCTCTCGCTACTTGGACGATGTCGCCGCACAAATCGAAATCCAACTCCAATCGACTCCGCGGGCGGACATCATTCAAAAGTCGCTAGCACAACGCGGCGCATTCATCCGTACGACGTCAATTGATGAAGCCATCAGCATCTCGAATCGGGTGGCACCGGAGCACCTGCAACTCGCGATTGAAGACGCTCGCGATCACACAACGAACATCAAACATGCTGGCGCTATTTTCGTAGGGCAATTCAGCGCGGAGACATTTGGCGACTACGTTGCTGGACCGAGTCACGTATTGCCAACGTTCGGGACCGCTCGTTATGCATCCGTGCTAAGCGTCCATGATTTCATGAAGCGTACATCAATCATCGATATCACGGAGTCTGGCGCCGACGCACTCGGTCGTGTCGCCAGTCGGCTCGCCGAAGTTGAGGGTTTACATGCCCATGCTGAAGCCGCGAGAGTCCGGCTACTCAACTACGACGATAACCGATAGGCTGCTTGACGCAGATATCGCTCCGTGAGCTTCCTGGTAGTGCTGCGTTTTGACATTAGCTTAATCCCACAACGTATGTGACGGATTCCTAGCGATAACGCGTCGCATGCAAGGATGGCATCAAACGACGAAGTCCTTCGATTATCGCCGTGACCGGCGCGGTTCCCTTGCCTCAAGAAATTCGATTCCGCGCTTTGCCAAAGTCTTCTTAAGCTCTATGTTCGCGCGTCACCGATGCGCATGTCAACACGTAACAGAGGGGCGACGCATGACGACATACAGGGTCGTGCTTCGTTTTAACGTCACGTCATTTAGATTATGAAAGATAAACCCTACCGAACCGTTAGATTGCGCCTAAGACCGCTCAAGCGAGGCCAAGCCACACAGGTCTATACGGTTGCCGGCGCGTGCCGCTTTGTCTGGAACAAGTACGTCGAGAGGGCGAATCGACGTGAGATTAAGAGCTACACGTTTTTCGCCTTATGCGAGAGCTTCCGCCTGCTCAGAAACCACCCTGAGTGCAACTGGCTCCAGGAATACTC
>JAGWBO010000010.1:0-23714 GCA_021295855.1 Pseudomonadales bacterium
CTCAATGAAGACCCAACACGTAGAAGGCGCGTTGCGTGATCTACAACAGCATGCACCTTCGAACGTGCCGATCTTCTGTTGCCAGAACGGGGTGGCAAGTGAACGTATGGCATTGCGTAGATTTTCAAGAGTCTACGGCATGGTCGTCTGGGTTCCGGCCGAACATCTTGAACCTGGAGTTGTCGTCAATTTCGCAGAAAATCGAGCGGGTAATCTCGATGCAGGCTGCTATCCCAAAGGTGTCGATGAAACGGTTAAACAGGTAACCGCAGCAATCCACGCAGCTGGCTTCGTATCCCGTCCTGACCCGAACATCATGACTAAAAAGTACGCCAAGTTGATGGTCAATCTAACCAACGCGCTAGATGCGGCAGGAGCCGAACGACCTGATGACGTCATCCGGAATATGCAACAAGAAGCGCGCAATTGCTGCGATGCAGCAGGAATCGAATACGCCGACCCACACGTAACGAGGAGCGCTCGAGGAGAAATTCGAGGAGGTCCGGTCTCAGGATTTGAACGACATGGCAGCTCTACGCTTCAGAGCCTTCTACGTGACACAGGTGATATAGAAGCCGATTACATGAACGGTGAAATCGTGCAACTTGGGCGCTTACACGGCATACCAACACCGGTCAACGCGGCTGTTCAGAGTATCGGCGTCGACTTAATTCGCGGGGCGATTAAACCGCGTTCGTTAACTGCTGACGCGATCCGGGAATTGGTTGCGCAGGAACAGTCCGAAAACTAGCTTCGCCTGTCTCGTGTTATGAGCCGAAGCGATATCTCAACTTAAATACGATGATGTCAACAATCGGATCCCGTAACGCTTCACGGAACAGTGTATCGAATTCAGCGTAACCTAAACTCGGAACATTGCTCCCGCGCGTGTAAACGACGAACAGATCGGACAACGGTGCGATTTCCCATCGATAACGCAATTGTGCGGTCAAGCGAGAAATCGTGAAGTCATCCGAGTCGGCGCCTGGTTCGATTGTGCGCGGGACAAGCTTCCCAATTTCATCCGGTACTTGCCAAAAATCCCGTTCTGTCGCGTTAACTCCGGTCCATTGCAGGGTCGCACGAAATTGCTGTCGTGCAGTCATAAAGAAATCCAAACTAACGATGTGCGAAAGTTGCTCGCTGAAATAGCGGGTAAAGTCACCGTCACCAACCGAAATCAACCAACCCTTGCTATCTCGGTAACGAAGATCGTAGTCGAGCCGTAATCGATTAATCGGACTATACGTGAAACCGACATCGCCAATGTATGCGGGGTCGCCAAGCTCGTCGTCACGAAAACCGGCTTGAACGGAATACGAGAGCTTCTTAGCCGTGTCCGATCCGAACGTGAACATGACAAATTTGGTGGCTTCGGTCTCGAAACTGCCATTATCAAAACTGCTACGATCATCCACGGCACTCGGGCGATACGCAAACTGGACATCCAACGCAGATTGATTCGTGAAATAAAACGCTAGATTCGTACCTAAATAAGCTCGAATCAAGTCCCCATTCGAGTTCGCTTGGGCGGACGTAAAAACACCGATCCCACGTGAGCGCAGGAAGTCTGGGAGACCTTTTGAAGTGTTGTGGAAGCGTGTATACCGAACACCGCGAACATCGTTACGGCGTAGGAACCCTAGATCAGAAATGTCTAGCTTGTCACCAAGGAAATCGAACGAGAACCGATGGAAAACGCCCTGCTTCGGTATGTACCGTACGTCGGCGAAGCCGCCGTAGCCCGTTTCTGAATCTTTGACCGAACTGAGCAGCTGGGTATCAACGTTCCACTTGCCATTCTGCGTCAGAAAATGCGAATCAAACCCGTGCACCATGGCTTCATACCCGGGTGTGTTGGTGATCGTGCCGATGTAACCGTGTGCCTGACGCCCCGATCCTGTCTGTCGTTCCCAAAGCGCTCGTGCTACGCCGAAATCTCGACCAGTTTGGGTAATCAGAATGTCCTCTTCCGTATCCTCGACTGTCCCGCGTAGCTCTACGTCGTCTTCGACCGCACCTAACAGGCCGAACCTGAACGAATTAGCTTGACCCACTACTTTCACGGCGCCAAGCAAGTCGGTCGGTTTGCTCAGTTCAGGACCGGCAATCTCGATACCATCAGGAACGTCAAGATCTTTTGCTGAACCGCCGATACGGCGCGTATTGAGGACCGTCGTTGGTTCTAACGTGTAAGTCGATGGTGCAACACGCGCGCCGCCACCTCGCGAACCTCGCATCGGGGTCGATCTTGGAGAGGTCTCAAACACCTCTGACCCCTCAAGAAAGAACAGTCTTTTCTCAGGAAAAAACGTTTCATACGCGGTGAGATTGACGACCACATCGTCGGATTCGACCGAGCCAAAGTCGGGATTTATTGCCCCTGTCAACTGCAAGTTTGGCGCCGGCCGCCACGAAAAGTTCATACCAACTTTTTGATCGGTTTCCTCATAGATTCCATCGGCGCTCGTGGACGCATAGGGAAAGACTTCCCACTGTTGCTTCGGATTGACGTCATTCATCGTCATGGCTTGCAGAGCAGACATAAAACGAGCCTGCGTGAACGGTAATGCGGGCCAACCGTAGCGCTCATTTTGAAACGCCACCTTGCGATTCACAAAGAAACTCATCTTTCTTTCGCCACCGCCCGGAGGCATGGCTACGATCGACCAAGGAATAAACAGTTCTGCCGACCAACCAGTATCGGTAATTGCCGTGGCACCGTGCCAGGCTCCGTCCCACTCGCGACTGAAATTACGTTCCGGTAGAACTTTGCCATCTTCTTTCGACCCACCAAGGTTGATGGCAAACCAAAAACCGAACAGCCCTTTTCCAGACGTGTCGAGCGTGATGCCGAATCCATCTCGATTGAGATCTTGATCACGCGCAGAAAGTCTCTGAATTAACGTGTCTGTCGGTTGCTCCATTTCAGCGGAGACGAACAGACCGCGATCTGTGTAAAAAATCCGAACCAGCGTTCGGTATTCTGGGTCTACCAACGTATCCGGTTCGACAACAACCATGTTTTCAAAACCAGCGACTCGCGACCAAACATCTTCGTCAAGCCGACCGTCAATCACTACATCGACTGCGTCGAGTTCGACGAGATCAATCTGAGGTGGAATATCGATCACGGCGGTGCGCGCTGCCGGTTCCGATGGGAGATTGCCAGCTGGTTCTGGCGAAGTTGATCGTGGAGGTGCTTTAGACGTTAGCCGCTCGGACGTTTTCTGACCTTCAGACCGTTGCTGAGAGCTTGAACCAGATGATGGCGACTTTTCCAGTTTCCGCGTGAGCGAAAACAAGCTGGAACCAGTTGCGGGCGCTAAATTAGCTGCAGATAAAGGCAGACTCGGCAATGGCAGCGATCGTGATTCATATCGCTCTGTCGCTTTGAGTGCAACAAGATCTTGCTGACCGATAACCAGACCATCAAATGGATCATCCTCGGTAGATTGGCGAGGTTCTTCCGCGAGAACTACATGGCATATGAATGAAACAGCCGCTAAGACTGTTAGAAATTGATTGTTACGCCGTGGTCGCGAACACACAAAGAGAGGATTAAGCACGGGTGTCGAATTATCTATCTGATCGAGCAGCTAGGGCCATAATCCACCGACTCTTCCCTAGGAACGAATTCTGTGAAGGAAACTGCAGGTAAAGTCGCGTTTGTAACGGGAGGTGCTAACGGCATCGGATTGGGGATGGCTAAAGCGTTCCTTCAAGCTGGTGTGAAGGTAGCCATCGCAGACGTTCGGGAAGATCGCCTTCGTCGCGTCGAACCGCAGCTCCGCGAACTTAGCGACCATGTGCTTGCCATAAACTGCAACGTGGCTGACGGCGACGCTCTTACAAGAGCTGCTGACGAAGTCGAAGCGAAACTAGGTCCTGTTCAGATATGTTGCAACAATGCGGGAATCGGAATCGGCGGACCTTTCCACACAGTAAACGATGAGACCTGGCACCGAATCCTCGACGTCAATTTGTGGGGCGTCATACGAGGAGGTCGTGAATTCGCTAATCGAATGATTGAGGACGATCGTGAAGGCCATATCGTCAATACTGCAAGCATTATGGGGTTGATCACGGGAACAGGTTCGGCCGCTTATTGCGCGACAAAACATGCGGTGGTGGGTATGTCTGAGTGCATGCGGGCAGATCTTGAACGTTATCGGATTGGTGTGTCGGTGCTGTGCCCTTTTGTCGTTGACACATCGATCTTTTATCCGGACCTTGCTGACGATGATCTCGACGGAATTGCGGAACGTAAACGAAATATCTCGATTCTGAAATACGCGTTAGAACCACGATATGTCGGTGAACTGGTATTGCGCGCGATTCAAGATAACGAAATGCACATCATTTGTGACGGCACAGAAACACCAAGGCTGGTTAAGGAGCGATTCGATCGTATTTCTGGGGCATTCGAACGTCAGTTTTCGGATGTAGATAGTTCCTAACACCGCATCTTGAATCTCCTTGCTCATCCGCTGGTGGAATACGTCTATCAGCTTTTAGTAGCGGCGACTGCGCGTAATCAATTCAAGTTAGTAGATTGCAGAACACCGTTTATCGCATGTTTTACGTTTCTCGCTTGCATGCAAACTGATATAGCCATTGCCCAACCAGGAGAGGAGTTGCCAACAGCCGGAGACGAACCACTTTCACTTGAACAGCTGCGTTGGTGTCGTAACGAAGTAATTCGGCTGCAAGGTGAAGCTACTGAGGTGAACCAGGAGCAATATTGGGAAATCTACGCGTTTAATGAAAACATACGTCGATATCGAACCCTCTGCTCGGATCGAGCCACAGTTCAAGAACACGCAGACAGCGTATCGATAGAGCAAACGACAGAGGTACGACAGGGAATTAGGAATGCAGGTGCGCGCCGATTTGCATTTAGTCGTATCGAACGTAGCGATAGGCGGATTTATGTTACGGCAAAAGAAGCCAAAGTGTTTGATTCCGCTTCCCAAGATTCGTCGCCCATCACATTACTAAGACAGTGGGAAGAAGCCTTCAGACTGAAAGGCCATGAATCAAATAGAGTCCATATCGAATGGCTTGATTCTTCGCCGCTCACGCGGAGAACCGGATGGATTAACGAGACAAACTTCGCGCGAGGAAACGGGGAGCTAATACGGAAAGACTTCTGTCGAGCGAATAAAGGAGATCCACTCGACTCGAATGAATTGGTACGCGGAACGCCTTCGCGAGACCGGTTTATGTTGCTTCAAGTCCATAACGCAACGACCAAGGATGCTTACGTCAAGCTGTTGCAATCGAACGTGAACGTGATCGCGTCCTTCGTCGTATCATCCGACGCTACTCGAACAATCAATGGTTTGCCACGGGGAGAATACGAGGTCGTTTTTGTCACCGGAACAGAGTTCAGCAGGGGTTGTGAATCGTTCATCAATCGAGGACATGCAGGTCGATTGAAGGAACGGATCATCTACGACGAATATAGTTTTGAGTGGGCGATTTCGCTTCAAGCGCCTAATTCCGCTGGGTTGACGTCGATACAAAATATGAGGGAGTATGCAGAATTTGAAGCGCTTTGAGCCAAAGATACACAGCCCGGTTTTAATAACTCGCCTGCGAAGTAGATCAAGCGGAACACTTCAAATATAAGAGTCGCTCGGACCAGATAGAACTACATACGCCGCCTATATAAAACTAGACGGTTCACTCGATTCGAACAAGAACTGGTGGCCAGGGGCAGAATTGAACTGCCGACACGAGGATTTTCAGTCCACTGCTCTACCGACTGAGCTACCTGGCCTCGGGTTCCAAAATCTTGTATTTACCTTGACTCGACTCAATCAACGTCGGCTCTGGGATCGTAATACTTACATTCGCTGACCAATCGGGGATATCGATCGGCTTTCCACGAGCGTAGCCAAGGGTGATATGCGGTAGAAACAACCGTTGCTCGGGTCGCAAAGCTTCTAGCCGCCCGCACGAGTCGAGCAATGATACAAAAACGCGTGCGCGTCTTCGGTTGGGAAAACCGCTAAACGAAACACTTGTACACGTGATTGGAAATCTGCTTCGCCACGTATTCACTTGCGTCCAATGTTGCACTAAATCTTCGCGTTTTACGTCATTTCCAAGAAACTGCAACGTGAGGTGATACTTACTGGGATTTACCCAGCGTACGTCTCGCTCGTTGAGGTCAGGTCTTAATGCACTAAGTCTGCGTTGATCATCTTCACTGAGAATCGAACCGATAAAACACCGCACGCATCACGTACCAATATGTTTTACGGCCGCTCTCAGCGCTAACTCATACGAATACGCGCCAAACCCCGCTAACGTACCGACAGCGATGTCTGCCAAGTAAGAGTTTCTTCTAAATTCCTCACGGGCGTGGACGTTGGATAAATGGAGTTCTATCAAAGGGATTTCGACGGCAAGAAAGGCGTCGCGTAATGCAACACTCGTATGCGTGAACGCACCGGGATTTATCAGAATAAAGGAAACGCCCTCATCTTTTGCGGCGTGAATCCTGTCGATTAGCTCGCCTTCGATATTCGATTGAACCGAATCGAGCGAAACTGCCAACTCCTCCGCAACGTTTCCAAGGTGATTGACGATGTCATCAAGCGTTTCTGAGCCATAGATACCCGGTTCGCGCGTCCCGAGCAGGTTCAAATTCGGACCATTTAATAACAAGATCTTCTTCATGTTGACTACCCCTCGTACTCGTCTATGTAATCGTGCACTAGATCCGGCGTTAATACCTGCGGCAGAACGATCGGTTGACCGGAAGAAGGATAGAACACGTACATCGGCACACCATATCGACCGAATTGCTCAAGCAATTGTGTGACTTGCGCATCTCGATTCGTCCAATCTACCTTGATGTAAGTGACACCACGCCTATTGAAGTCGCCACGAACACTTTCCCGGGACAGAGTCGTCCTCTCGTTCGCCAAGCACGTAAGGCACCAATCGGCGGTGACGTTCAGAAATATCGGTCTTTTCGTTGCAATCATCTCTTGGAATCTCCGGTACTCGAAATTCTCAGCTCGTGTCGAAGCACCTGAGTCGTTCGGCCACGAGACCGCGTAAACAGCACCACCGATCACAATAAACATGATCGCCCATATCGAAGTTAACCAATTGGCTTGACGTCTTCCGACGAATGCAGCAATCGCTAACAATGCCATCGCGCCTAGAACCCATACCACGCCGATTGAGCCGATTTGGCGCGTTAAAACCCATACCAACCACACCACGGTCAAAACCAGCGGGACAGACATAATCCGTTTAAACGTGACCATCCACTGACCTGGACGCGGCAACCAAGAGGCGATCCGTGGTGTAGCCGTTACCACAATATAGGGTAATGCCATGCCTACGCCCATGGTGACCATGATCAAAACAAGATCGAAGCCGCCTTGCGTGATTGCGTATCCAACAGCCGCAGCCATGAACGGCACAGTGCAAGGCGTCGCCACGATCACTGCCAGGATGCCTGTCACGAAGGGATTGGGTTGAGTCATCGAAATACCGAATCCGGGGATTTCAATAACACCGAGCATGTTCATGCTCATGATGAAGAACAGTAGAACCATCGCCGCCACAAATCCCGGCGACTGCAGCTGAAAACCCCATCCGATAGCTGCGCCAAAGGCTCGCAACACTAGGAGTAATACCGCAAGCGCAAGAAATGTCGCTACCACGCCGCTTAGATAACCGATGGCGTGGCGTATGTTGTCGGACTCACCTGCGCTTTGCACCATGGAAAGTGCTTTGATCGATAGTATTGGAAATACGCACGGCATGAGATTGAGGATCAAACCGGCGAGTAACGCTGATCCGATCGCGACCCAGATATTGATCTCGGCAGAATCTACGTTAGCAAGATAAGAATCACCGGCGACCTCAGATCCCAACCCAGCAAACCGGAATTCACGAACTTCCGGCGGATAGCACAACCCGGCGTCTGCACACCCTTGGTAGTGGACATCTATCACGACCTCCGCTTGAGATTGAGCGATCACGGGCGCAGAAACCTCAAGGAAGTTGTAATAAACCTCAACTTCACCAAAAAACTCATCCGTTTTCTGCATACCGGTCGGGACGGAAAATGAACCTAGTTCAGTTCCTTCCTTCCCTACAAGGTTGAGAGCGTGCCTGTATAGGTAGTAGCCTTGAGGCATAACCCATCTGACGAGAATTCGCCCGTCGTCGGTTAGTTCTGCCTGTGTAGGATAGGCTTCGTCGACCGGGAGAAAGTCGTGTTCGTTAGTCAGTTGAGACGATACGACCGTGCCGAAAACTGTAACAATCAGCACACAAAGTCGAACGATGGGTTTCTTGATAATCACTTAGGTAAGAAAACGGGTCCGTAGCCCGCTATACTCTCGTTGTAAGACTATGTCGGATCATTGTGATTCGCCTAACGTACTAGCAAGTGGCGATACGTGGGAGCAATGGCGATGAGTCGAATTCTATGTTGCGATCAGAAATTCAACTTCTGTAACAACCAACAACATATCTTGTCCAAAATAGCGTCTGCAATCCTGGTCAATCCACTCATTCGCCTTATCGCATAACAGCCACATGAAACTCGCCCAATCATTGAAACTAAACGTACCTAAGCTGAATTTTCTAAATCTCGGCATTATTGGCTCTACTGTAGCGGGAGTCGTGGCGGTTTATCTACTTGTGGCTCTCTTTCTCACCTGGTGGTGGGACAAAGAACCCGATCGATTCGATGTTGTCGAGTCGGCCGCGAGACACGCCGAACTAAATGGCGCTCTTCCTGTGGTAGGTTACACGTTCGCACACACCACCCGCGAGCTTGCAGCGATGATGCTCGAAAAGCGCGGCGGTTTCTTGTCAAATGACGTTTTCCCGCCTGGCGTATGGATGGACAACGTACCGGAGTGGGAGTTCGGCGTGCTACTGATGGTAAGAGATACTGCGCGCTCCCTTCGGGTAGACCTCGCAAGAACTCAAAGCCAGTCCAACGAAGAACCCAATCTTGCTGAAGCCGAGGGGAAGTTCTTTTACGACAATTCAAGTTGGATTTTTCCCGCGTCGGAGAGTGAATACGAAGCAGGCATTGAATACATAGAACAATATCTTTCTAGCATCGCCGACCCCGCCAATCCAGATGCTCAGTTTTATCCCCGAGCAGATAACCTGCAACGATGGCTCGGAGGCGTTTCAGCTCGACTGGGTGATATTTCACAACGACTATCTGAAAGCGTCGGGAAGCGCCAGCGCGATTTAGCAACCGTTGGCGAACGCAATCCAGATCAATCAACCCCGGTTGCTAGTGAACGAGAGACCAAGACACCCTGGACTCAGATCGATAACGTGTTTTACGAAGCGCGTGGTCAAGCATGGGCGTTACTGCATCTACTAAAGGCGGTCGAACACGACTTTCGACCCGTGCTTGATGACAAGAATGCGTTGCCGATGCTTCAGCAGATCATTCGCGATCTTGAGGTTACTCAGGAGACCGTATGGAGCCCAGTAATTCTCAACGGCGGAGGCTTCGGTTTTCTAGCAAACCACTCGCTCGTGATGGCGTCGTACATTTCGCGCGTCAACGCAGCAATCATCGAGATTCAACAATTGCTTGAACAGGGTTAGTGGCAACCAACAACCACGACGCCTACTCTCAACAGGTCTACTTAGGCGCTTCTTAGAGAAGTGTCGGTTAGGCGCTCCCAAATCCCCAAGTTGAGCAATTTAATGGTTGATTTTGCACGTGTTTCTCAATTGTTAGTTGCATAGTTTTCGGACTCCCGTTCCGTATCATTCGCAGCGATTTTTAGGCCAGAATCCCGTCTCTGCGTCGCCAATTCAGGAGTTTTTATGTTCGATAGTGTGACCCCGCCGATTGTTCCGCCAATACTTGGTGTGTTCGGTCTCGTCGTTGCTTTCATCATCTACATGCTCGTGCGACGCTACCCGGAAGGTGAAGAGAAGGTCAAGCAAATCGCCGACAAGATTCATCGCGGCGCGATGGTTTTTATGCGCCGGGAGTATCTTCTGCTCGCGATATTCGCGGCCGTGCTCTTCGTTCTACTGTTGCTGGAGAGTGAACATCTCGGATGGAATACAGCATTAGCATTCGTGATAGGCGCCTTGGCTTCTGCAAGCGCAGGATTTTTCGGCATGTACACGGCGACGAAGGCGAATGTCAGGACGACAACCGCCGCGCAAATTAAAGGTGCACCTGCGGCACTCTCAGTCGCTTTCTTCGGCGGCTCCATTATGGGCTTGGCCGTAGCCTCCGTCGGACTGCTTGGGCTTGGTATCGTGTATTACCTGTTCGGCGACCCCGAACATGCCCACTACATCCATGGCTTCGGTATGGGTGCATCCACCGTTGCGCTCTTTTCGCGTGTAGGTGGCGGTATCTATACCAAGAGCGCTGATGTTGGTGCAGACCTCGTCGGCAAAACAGAAGAGAACATCCCCGAAGACGACCCTCGCAATCCCGGCGTGATCGCGGACAACGTGGGCGACAACGTGGGAGATGTCGCCGGCATGGGATCCGACATCTTTGAGTCTTACTGTGGCTCAATGATCGCGAGTATCGCGATCGCTGCAACGCTTAGTGCAGTGGACCTTTCTGTGCTTGACGCCGGAAGTGCTGATAGAACCCGCGAGTGGCTTATGGCACTACCACTCACGTTGGCATCTGCAGGTCTAATCTGCTCGATCATTGGAATCGGCGTCGTTCGGACCCAATCGAATCGCGATCCGAGTTTTGCACTGCGGTTGGGCATGATCGTCACGCCACTACTGTTCTTGATCGCTGCATTCTTCCTGATCTCGCAGTACGCACACTTGACATTGAGCATCTTTTGGAGCGTGCTGGCCGGTTCGGTTGGGGGCATCATCATCGGTCTGATTACCGAGTTCTATACGTCAGGAAGTCCGGTTCGAAAGATCGCCGAACAAGGGAAAACTGGACCAGCTACTGTCTTAATATCAGGACTCGCGACGGGTATGCAATCGGTGGTGATTCCAATCGTCACGATCTGTGCCATCATTTTCGTGTCCACGTCGCTTGCAGGTCTTTACGGCGTTGCGATCGCAGCGGTTGGCTTACTAGCAACCGTTGGGATGACGATGGCGGTCGACGCATACGGCCCTGTTGCAGATAACGCAGGTGGCATTGCCGAAATGGGCGGACTGGGTGAAGACGTACGTGCAATCACTGATTCGCTCGACGAACTAGGTAACACCACAGCCGCGATGGGTAAAGGTTTTGCGATTGGTGCGGCGGCACTGGCTGCGCTGGCGATCATCGCCGCATACGTGGAGACGATTGAGTTCGTGTCCGAAGGTAGCTTCGTGTTACATATCGGTGATCCAAAGGTTCTGATCGGCCTCTTCCTTGGTGGTTTAACCGCATTCCTAATTTCGTCTATCACCATGCAAGCAGTAGGCGACGCCGCTCAGAAGATGATCGATGAAATCCGTCGTCAGTTTCGTGAGATACCTGGTTTACGCGAAGGCACTGCGGAGCCCGATAGCGACACCTGTATTCAGATCGCAACCAACGCCGCGCTCGTGAAGATGGTGCCGCCAGGGGTGATTGCTGTGTTTCTGCCGCCATTGGTGGGTTTCACACTCGGACCTGAAGCACTCGGTGGGTTGCTAGGCGGTGGTCTTATTGGTTGTGTTCTACTCGCGCTCACCATGGCAAACGCAGGTGGCGCATGGGATAACGCGAAGAAATACGTCGAGAAAGGTTCATTGGGTGAGGGTCATGAGAAAGGCTCGGAAACGCATGCTGCCACTGTCGTTGGTGATACAGTCGGCGACCCATTTAAGGACACATCAGGTCCGAGCATGAACATCCTGATCAACGTGATGGCAATTGTCAGTCTCGTAATCGCTCCCGTGATCGCGTAGCGTTTAACTCATCCGACCTTGTAACGTGGAAGTTTTTTCGCGACGAGCTGATTTTTTGTACGTGCGTATCGAGGCATGCCTTGTCGATAGCTGGGATAGGCTTCCCCTTGAATGAGCGGCTGTAAATACTTTCTCGCCCGCGCAGTAATGCCGTATTCGTCCTTCGTACGAAACGACCGAGGGACTTTGCGTTCTACGTTAGCAACTTTGCTCAGATTAACGTGAGTTAGTCGCCACCTATATGGCTTGTCGCGAAGTCTTTCGATGCCGATCATGATGTCATCCTCTCCAGCTGCCGCCGCCGCAATCGCGCCTTTCCCTACTGCATACGCTTGTTCGACATCAACGGCAGACGCAATATGTCTAGCTGAGCGCTGCAGGTAATCAGCCACAGCGTAGTGATATTTGTAGCCAAGCTCGTCTTTCACGAGAGTCGCCAGCATGGGAGCGACACCTCCTAGCTGCGCATGGCCAAACGCGTCCGTCGTACCTGCATCAGAAAGAAAGTTGCCGTTCGTGTCTTGTACGCCTTCAGATGCTACGATGACGCAGTAGCCGACTCGCCTGACCGTCGCATCGACTTTACGCAAGAAGCTTGACTTATCGAACGGTACCTCGGGAAAGAGGATGAGGTGCGGCGGTTCACGCGTTCCCTCACCGGCCAACCCACCGGCCGCCGCGATCCATCCTGCATGACGACCCATTACTTCAAGGATGAATACCTTCGTTGACGACTCGCTCATTGACGCGACGTCCAATGCTGCCTCCTTGGTCGAAAGCGCCACATATTTCGCCACCGACCCAAATCCTGGGCAGTTGTCCGTACCGCTAAGATCGTTGTCAACTGTCTTTGGAATCCCGATGCACTGAATCGGATAGGCAAGTTGTTGACTCAACTTCGACACCTTATTGGCAGTATCTTGCGAATCGCCGCCGCCGTTGTAAAAGAAATAACCGATATCATGAGCCGCGAACACTTCGAATAGTCTCTGGATATCCGGATCGTCCCGAGTTGGGTTTTTGAGTTTGTAACGACATGAGCCAAATGCGCCACCAGGTGTTTGTCGCAGCCGTTCAATCGTCGGCCGGGTCTCCTTGCTCGTATCAATGAGCTCTTCGCGCAATACTCCGATGATGCCATTCCTACCGGCAAACACCTTGCCAATTTGGTCGCGATGAGAGCGCGCGGCTTCAATTAATCCGCTAGCAGTTGCATTAATTACTGCTGTCACCCCGCCCGATTGAGCGTAAAGCGCATTTTTCTTAGTCATGATTGGAGCTCTCCAACACTTATATAGGCCTTCTCACTGCCACATTTAAAATTGTTCTTCGCCTCTAGCTTTCGCCATTTAACGATCGAAAATGGTCGCGAACGGTCTCACCATCAAGGATTTACGCTATCCTCGCCGTATTCAATCAGCTGATGCTGTCGTTTTGGTCGATGTGCCTTCTGCGGCGCGGACCTCAATCGCTCCCTGTCAACCACTTGTTCCTAGGCGTCACGCTTCTAGTCAACCTGCTTCTTTCTGCCGCTCTGAACCGAAACGCTCGATTGCTGCTCGCCGAGATTGCCCAACCCGAAAATTACACTCAAATCAATTTCTTATCCGAAATTGGCATGGTGATTGTCGCCGCGATCGTATTCGCGGGATTGGTTTATGCGGTGCTGAAGATCTTCAATTATCAGGCGCGCACTTACCAAACACTGTTTGCGTTGTTTGGCACAAGTCTGATATTCGCTGGTTTAATGCTAGTGGCGACGGCAATTAGCTCTTCATCTCCATTACTCTGGGCGCTTACATTCATTTCGATCGGCATTTGGTCGTTGATAGTATCAGGCAATATCCTAGCGATCGCGATAGAAACCACCCTATTTCGAGGGGTTCTCGTATTCATCGCCATCGGAATCGTACAGGGAATTGTCAGTTTCCTGCTGTTCGAGACACCGTCCTCGATTGCGGTTCCTACCGACGTATCTGCAACATAGACCTCGCGAAGCTGTCACGTGGCTGAACGCATCTACTTTCTAGGTATCGGCGGTACGTTGATGGGTAATCTCGCCATTCTGGCTAAGCAAGCAGGCTACGAGGTATCGGGGTCTGATCAGAAGATTTATCCCCCGATGAGTGACCAACTAGCGGCCGCAGGGATTCCAACAGAAGAAGGATTTGAGCAGGCGCACCTCAATCCGCCGCCAGATGTGGTGGTGATCGGAAACGCTAATCTACCGCGAGGCGCGGAATCGCTCGAATTCATCCTCGACACCGACATCCCGTACATGTCTGGCGCTGAATGGCTAGGTCGAAATGTCCTTGCTGGACGTCACGTGTTTGCCGTCGCCGGTACGCACGGAAAGACAACCACGACGGGAATGTTGGCATGGATTCTCGAATCGGCAGGGAAACACCCCGGTTATCTTATAGGCGGCGCGCCAGTCAATTTCGATGCGCCCGCTCGTTTGGGATCAAGCAAGTATTTCGTGGTCGAAGCAGACGAATATGACACGTCCTACTTCGATCGTCAAGCCAAATTCATGCACTATAAACCTCGTACCCTACTGATTAACAACATCGAGTTTGATCATGCAGACATTTACACCGATCTGGCCGCAATCCAGTTTCAGTTTCATCACCTAGTCAGAACGGTACCAAGGACGGGCCGCATCATCGCGCCCTGGGGAACGCGGACAGTAGATGAGGTGCTGGCGCAAGGTTTATGGACACCGATCTCCTTTACCCGTGTAGATCCAACCAGCAAAGAGCTCGAGGCAAGCAAGGCTGTTGATTTTTGGCACGCCAAGACAGTTGCTTCGGACGGCTCATCGTTCGATCTTTTCCATAACCGCCGCAAGATCGGTGCACTTGAGTGGCACCATTTCGGGCACCACAACGTGAGTAATGCCTTGCAGGCTATCACAGCAGCGCGAGAGGCTGGCGTTTCAATTCGCGAATCCTTAGAAGCACTATCGACGTTCGAAGGTGTGAAGCGGCGAATGGAGATCGTAGCGACGAAGGACGGATTGACCGTTTACGACGACTTCGCGCACCATCCAACCGCGATTCTTACGACATTACAAGGACTCCGCAATCGAATTGGCCGCGAACACATTCTTGCAGTTGTCGAACCTCGATCTCATACGATGCAGATGGGAACGCACAGGGAACCGTTGACTACCTGTTGCAGTCCAGCTGACAAAGTCATTTGGTTCAAAGGGGACAACGTGGAAATGGACTTGGATGCGCTTGCCGATAGCAACATCGTTCCAAGCGAAGTCATGTTTGATCATGACGAACTCGTAGACAAAATCTGCCAACCCGTCGATAAACCGACCCACATCGTGCTCATGAGTAACGGCGGATTCGGTGGAATCTACGACAAGATTCGGGAGCGCCTTGGTTAGAACCAGTCGGAGTCAGGTGCGGTCACTGCGTTGCTGCCATTCTTAATGACCTTCGCGTGATACTCCGCACGCGGCAGCAGTTGATCAAAGTAAAACTGCGCAAGATTCGATTTCCCTCTTGTACCGTCGTCAAACAGGCTCATGCGAGCCCATAACCACGCATACAACGCGTATCCTGCTAGATTTAAGTAGTCCACCGCCGCTGAACCAGCAAGCGATCGATCGGATCGGGCTTGCGAACCGAGCCATTCACTCACGTCGGACCATAAGTCCAATACATCGCTGACTTGCGTCATATATCTCGGATCAAGTGCTTCCTGGCGTAAGTCAGCGATCAGAGATCGGAGTGTCTGCCCACCATCCTGCAAAACTTTTCGACCGAGTAAATCGATTGCTTGAATGCCATTAGTACCTTCGTAGATCTGTGAGATCCGAGCGTCACGCACCACCTGTTCAATACCTGATTCGACAATATAGCCATGCCCGCCGAAGCACTGTTGAGCGAGCAGTGTTGACTCCATTGCGCGATCGGAGATAAACGCTTTCACGACTGGTGTGAGCAGCTCAACATAACGCGACGACCGTTCCGAAACCTCGGGGTCTGTTCGTTGCGTGCGATCAAGTTCAACCGCTGTGAAGACAGCGAATGCACGACTGCCTTCTGTCAAAGCTCGTTGTGTCAATAGCATTCGCCGCACATCTGGGTGTTCGATGATTGGATCCGCTGCGCCTTGTGCGTTGACTGGTCCGGTTGGGGCTCGACCTTGAATTCGCTCCTTCGCGTAAGCCGCAGCCATCTGATACGCTCGTTCACCAAGTCCTAGTCCTTGCACGCCTACGGAAACGCGCGCGTAGTTCATCATCGTGAACATGCAACGCAGCCCGGCATTGGGTTCGCCAATCAGGTACCCCTGTGCGTCGTCGTAGTTGATAACTGAAGTAGCGGAACCTCGAATACCCATCTTGTGTTCAATTGATCCACTCGCAAAGCCGTTTCTTTCACCTATGGCACCTTGCTCGTCGACAAGATATTTCGGAACAAGAAACAGAGATATCCCCCGCGTTCCTTGCGGAGCACCATCAATCCGTGCGAGCACCAAGTGGACGATGTTCTCGGCTAAATCGTGCTCTCCACTTGTGATGAATATCTTTGTCCCGGTGATCTTGTATGAATTGCCTTCGATGTGCTCCGCTTTAGTTCGTAGCATGCCAAGGTCTGTCCCTGCATGTGATTCGGTGAGCGCCATCGCGCCGGTCCAACGACCTTCATACATCGCAGGCAGAAATCGTGCTTTGAGTTCCTCTGACGCATGCGCATCGATGCAATAGGTAGCGCCTGAAGTCAACGCGGCGTACAACCACAAGTTCGTGTTCGAGCCCCAGAACATCTCTTCCAAAGCCGTGGTAAGCGTCTTCGGCATACCTTGTCCGCCAAATTCAGGATTTCCTGCAGTTCCAAGCCAACCACCTTGCGTCAAGACTTCAAACGCTTCCTTAAACCCTTGCGGCGCGCTCACGTTACCGTCATCCCAACTCGCGCCTTCCCGATCAGCCGTACTGGATAACGGTGCCATCACATCTCGAGCGACGCGACCACACTCATGTAGAACCGAGTTTGCCAACTCTCGGTCGACCGGTATAGACTCGGAAATCCACTCCTCATCTACGTTGAAAACATCAAACAGAAGGAACTCAAAATCCGCAAGTGGGGGGATGTACTGTGTCATGTATCGACTACCTTAAACAAGAAATTCTGGGGGGACTTAGTCTGAGGATGCGTTGAATTGATTGGCGTACTGTTGCAAGAGCAACTCTCTCTCACGACCCTCTAAGGATTGCCATTGCGCTGAGAATTCCTCCTTAACGCGTCCACCTCGCAACGTGTCAGGGTTACCCGCGAGTATGTCACGCGCCGCCTGAAACGTGGGATAGGTTTGCCGATTTGCTGCCATAACCTCGTCGATTGCATGAGCCAATTCATCTGCATTCTGGTAATCGGCTTGCATGGAACGGTCAAAGGCTACGTGCACGCGCCCCTTAAAGCCACTAATACCTTGCACTAGACTATCGCGATCCTCGTGTTCGGTTTTGACGTAATCGCCGGTGCGTTCTCGTTCTGCGAGCTCCATGGCTTTCCGCGCGGCGCACGGATCCAGCTCGTACGTCAGCGTCGTGGGCACCAGATTGACACGTTCAAGCATGTGGTTTATGTCTCTCGATTCATCACGATACGCGAGACCGAACATCTTCAGAACCGCTCGATCAGTTCGATCAATACCGTCCTTCGAACGACCTTCTCGTTGAGCGATCCACACAGACTGCCCCTGATTGAGCACGTGTCGAATATATCGAGAGGTCTTCGTCATCGCCGCGTACTGTGCCTTAAGACCCTGTGCATTTCGAACGACGACAAAACTATCGTTGATGCGCATGAACTCGGCACCAACCCGTAGATTCAAGAGGTTATCACCGATCGCAATCTTGCTCGTTGGCAGAGTGTTTAGCCATAGCGAATAATTGACAAGCACCGGATCTAACGTGATGTCGCGATGGTTCGAAATAAACACACTCGGCTTGTCACGCGGTAAAAGGTTGACACCGGAGTACGTGAAACCATCTGTCGTGCTCTCCAGCACTTTATTGATGAAGCGCACCAACAGTTCATGCCACGTAGCGCGATCTATGATTTTGCTAATTTCTCGTTTCAACCGATATCGAACCACGGGTCGAACCAACGGTTTGAGCAAATTCGCGAATTCTCTGAACCGCAGAGCACACGCCGCATCAAGTAGCTCAGGATCACTGCACAACGCCAACAACCGATCTGGCAACTCCGCATCGGGGTACGGTGCGATATCGCTGAACTCTTCCATCGACGAGACTTGCGCTTTCATCAGTGACCTAAGTTCACAACCTCAACAATCATCTTTTTCAGTTGCTACGTCCCGCTATCTTATCGTTACCGATGCGAAATGCAGACACTAGATCCCGTGGTGAACACGCACAATGTCCCAG
This sequence comes from Pseudomonadales bacterium, assembly GCA_021295855.1. Lineage (GTDB taxonomy): Bacteria > Pseudomonadota > Gammaproteobacteria > Pseudomonadales > Azotimanducaceae > Bin55. The sequence goes on from JAGWBO010000010.1 coordinate 18,311, forward strand.
GCGCGTTGAATGTCGTTGAAACGGCGAGCAGCGGCTGCGCGCTCCGCGTCCGATACGGAAGCTGCCAACTTATCTGGATGGTGGCGGCTACGCAACTTTCGGTACTGCCTCGACATTTCTTTCGGAGTTGAGCTCGCCTCAAACCCAAGCGTTTCATATGCGCGTTGAAGCGCGTTAGCTGGCGAGACTTCTCTCGTCTGTTGTGCGCGCTCACCCGTACCCGGTAACATCAGAATCTCTGCGATCTGTGACGCTGTCAAGCCAAATGCGTTGCCGATCCTGAATAAGAAGTCGCGCTCCTCAACGACAAGCCCGCTTCCATCCGCGTTGGCGACTACAACGTTCATGAGGTGAACGAGCTGAACTGCGATTTCTAGCCGGAGGTTTAACTGCCTTACTTCATGAAGCGTACTTTCGAAGTCGAAATCCGGGTGCTTACCTCGGTTGAAGCCTGCGATTGCAGCTGCACGGTCTTCTGGTGAGAAGCGCAAATGGTCGAAGACGACTTCAACGCCTCTGATCTCATCTCGGCTTACGACCCCATCGATCTTGCAGAGATACCCGAACAACTCAAAAAAGTGGACGTCTTCTATCGACGCCGTGCTCGTACTCGAAAAGAAAGGTTGCGAGTGATCGACATATACGCGCTTGTTGCTGAACTGAAAAACGCCGAACGCAATTAATGATCCGACCAACAGTCCTGTCCATCCGAACACAAAGGTGGAAGTCATCACAATTAATGTCGAGATTAGATAACGCATCACTTAGATTGATGGATTGTTGAACGCAATCTACTAAAACACACTAGTTTGAAGTACTGAGACGATACAACCGAACGGTATCTACTCTAAGCTACACATTCTCCACGTCTCGTGGAGCGAACCTCGGCGGATTGGTCTATTAAATCTCGAAGCCGATCAATGCGATCTGAGATATCACGGAAATATCTCTGAAAACCGAATGGAGTACACAACTGAAACCTTTGGAGTTTGATATGGTTGTTCTCTTCAAACGCTTTCGAATGTCGGACGAATACCTTACCTAAATGGGTGGGTAGGTACACTGGATGCGCGTCGCGACTTCGCTCGGCGCATCACGTAGTAGGGGATTACTTATTTCGTGCTGTGGCTTCCTCTGAATTTGCGTTCGAAATACCGATGCAAAAGCAAATTCGCGTGAGACTTAGGCAGCGTTCAGCTGGCAAGAACAATCGACCAGCTCTTCCGAGCACTCGTCGTCGTTAACTGCTTGTATCTGCGTGAACTCACTGAACGTCTCAACGGTAAACCTAGGCGAACCGAATCGCAGTAATGCGCGCCAGAATCGCTTAAAAGGTGTGTCGCCAGACAGCATGCGTTGTCGTGCGTCTTTGTACATCGCCATCTCCATCCATGGTGTGGATTGTCTTGAACGCACACTGAGCTTGTGGCTACCTGCGCGTCGGATGCAATCTTAATTAAGTAGTCTAATCAAACGCAAGCAAATTGCTTGCTAATTCGATTAGGATCAACTGCTATTGCACAACGATATTTCTAAATAGGAGATATAACCTAAATATTTCACGTTAGCGCAATATATACCTATTTATGGGTTCATTTAAGCTCTAAAAGCGGCGATTTCGGCTTCATTGACACAGTTCTCAAGACGTCCATCACGCAGAAATCTTGCCGCCGTTCGCGCCGCAAACGCACGAATGTCACGCACGCTCTCAGGCGTATAGAAGGCAGAGTGTGGGGTAACGACGAGTCGGTGCTTCAGCCATTCCTCATTTGCACCCCAAGCTTTTAATAACGGTCGATCCATCTTTGCGGGTTCTTCAGGTAAGACATCGAGACCAGCGGCAAGAACGCGGTCTGATTTCATCGCGTCATGTAACGCGTCGACATCAACAATCGGTCCGCGTGCGGTATTGATAAGAATCATTCCTTGCTTCGCGTGACGAAATGCGTCAGCTCCAACCAAATCCCGTGTTTCGTCGTTTAAAGGAGTGTGCACACTCAAGATGTCCGACTCCGACATCAACTCCTCAAGTGAGTCAACACGTTCGATTCCAAGCGCGAGCTCAGTGCCATTTGGCTTGTAGGGATCGAAGAAAATAACCCGCATGTCGAAAGCTTTCGCCCGACGAGCCGCTGCTGTTCCGATTCGACCTAAACCTAACACACCGAACGTGCAATCCGCCATGCGTTTGCCGTAGGGATTCAATGCAGGTCGCCAGTTCCCACGCGGGTCAGCTCGCAGTGACTCATCGTGAAATGCGATGCTTTTGGTCAAGGTCATCATCAGCGCGATCGCATGGTCAGCGACTTCACGCGTCCCGTAATCCGGGACATTGCAGACTGCGATCCCACGCGACGACCACGCAGGTAGATCGACGTCGTCGAATCCGACTGCGGGTTTGACGAAAATCCGACACTTCTCCAGTTTCGCCATGCATTCCTCGGGTGGCTGCGTACCTACGATACCATCGCAATTCGCCCATTGCTCGTCCGATACGTTGCCGAACCCACCGCCCCATTCGCCAACTACGCCATCTCCTAACGCGTCTAACTCAATCTGGTTATGGACTCCGCGGCCGTTGGGCCAAAGCACTCGAATCGTCATCGTATAGCCTCACACATGACTTAACTGAAAAAAGTAGGACCGAAGTCTCCGGGGATAGGCAGCAACGGAGAACCGAATTGGTAATTTTCTACACCGAGATGCAACACGATTTTTCGCAAAATACCGATCAACAAGTACGTCAACACCCAAACATGGATACGCCTAATTCGTTCCCAAACGAGATTCGAACAGCACGATTGACTCTTAGTCGACCGGACTTAGCCGATGCCGCCGGGTTGCATAAAGCCGTAGCCGCTTCTTACACCGAACTTAGTCGCTGGATGGTTTGGGCGAGAGGAAGTTACAGCATTGACGACGCGCAACAGTTTTGCGCGCATGCTAAGGGTAGTTTCGATGCGGGTGTCCACTTCTTGATCAGACTGCCTGAAGATGGAACGATCATCGGCGCCGCCGAACTCACCACGATCGACGCGGAAGTGCCGAGCTTTGAGATCGGCTACTGGATCCATACCAGCTACTCGGGGTTCGGCTACGTCACTGAAGCAGCACACGCATTGACTTCATTCGCTTTCGTGAAACTTGGCAGTAACCGAGTACAAATTCGCATGGACGAAAAAAATCATCGAAGCTGGGCCATCCCCATGCGACTTGGTTACGAACTAGAGGCGACACTTACCTCATACAGCCGTGACAATCTTGGTGAGTTAGCCGCGTATCGCGTTTATGCGATGTTCAATCTCGAACAGTTGCGACCGTTGAAGGAATTCCCGACCTAAACCTCTCGGACTAGCGTTCTTTCCTGCTTTGATTGATCTCGAGACTAACTTGCATCAAAGATTCACGTGTGGATTAGGAGCTCGTTCATGCAGATTTACTGATCGGTCCGCTAAGCTGCTGAATCTAATTCGTTTTTCTCACGCAACCGTTTCTTAAGCGTTTCAATCGGATTTCGGTAATCAACTGATCCAAGTCCGAAATTCGTCAGTTTGTAGCCGATCAATGCTTGCAGTTTCTCCGGCATTTCAAGCACGACCTCAGGCGGCACAGCAACAAATTGGTTTTCACGTTGCTTAAGCCATGCCAGATTAAAGTTCACGTTGATCGATCTTCGATAGGAGTTCTTTGTCGAGTTCCCACCGCCACGATGCCAAACGGCGCCATCCCACAGTAACAATCCACCGAGCGGCATCTCAACAGCAACAGTCGGCGTATCAGCATCAGCCTTATCGCTTGAAAGATGACTTCGAGGCACAACTTCGGTCGCACCATTCTCTACCGTAAATGGGTCCAGTGCAATTAGCGTGTTGACGATGAGCGGTTGGTGTGGGTACGGAAGCGGATAGTGTCCGTCGTCCCGATGCATGTGTTGGCGACGGTCGCCGGGACCTGGCCGCATCGCTGCGACACCCGAGACCTGAAAGTCTGGACCTAGAACCGCTTCGATCAACCCTAATAGCTGATCGTTCATGAGTACTTCGTCTACTGCACGGGTTTTCGCAAGTAGGTTATGCGTGTGAATCGTCTGCTGGCCAAATTCTTCTGACGACCGGCTACCAATGTCATCGAAGATCGGTGCTAAATCATGTCTTAGCTTCTCAACCATTTCGTCATTTAGAAAGTCAGGAACGACCACATATCCGTCTTTACGAATTTGGTCTACGTAGGGTTGTAAATTCATAGTCAGTTGTTGCAAATCAGCAGATTAATCACTACCGTGATTAGCACTGAAGTAAATTAGGATCGAAAAGAAGCGCTCATTTTAGATACACGACTCACCTTCTCAATGCGACACAGTGTCATGGAAATCACGGAACGAGAATTCGGTGAAACAGAAATTCAGACCGACCCGATGCAGTGAATTTGCTTTACCCGTACTGGTACACGTGAGCGTAGAGTACCCATCACGAATACAACACGCGGCATGTGAAAGACCGTCAAAAATTCCGCGAATCCTGACCCACAGGAACTGTATCGGACGTCCTTAGGTACCAATTGAGCATGCCGTTCTCAAGTTCCTGTCGCACATGACGTACGACTCGACTGTCAATCCTCAATTCAACCGATTAAGCGGAATCGATCGGCAGATGTATTCGCTTAGAACCCAGAAGCTTGCACGATTCCGCGAATCACGTCAATCATCGGTGTCGGATAAACGCCAAATACGACAATTAGAAGCCCCAACGCCGTTACTGCCACGACGCTTTGAGTACCGACCTGCGGCAGTGCCGTTGCACCGGGTTTCACTTCTTTGACCATCGTGTAAATGAGTCTTAGATAGTAAAAGACGCCAATCGCACTACCGATGATTAGAGCCCAGACCAATGCCCAAGCTGTGCCTTCTACGCCGGCGGCGAATACATAGAACTTCGCGATAAAACCAATCGTCAACGGAATTCCTGCGAGCGCTAAGGCAACTGCAGTCAGAATGGACGCCAGTAAGGGATTACGCCAAGCTCGTTATCTTCAGATTCGTGCTCACTTGTTAGATTCACAATACCGAAGGCAGCTAACGTAATGAGAAAATATGCTGCAACGTAAAGCAAGATCGTTTCCATCACGAGCTCGTGTGTCGCTGATTTAACAACCAAGATTGCAATCAGTAAGTAACCGAGATGTGCGATCGACGAGTACGCCAGAAGTCGCTTCAGATTGGTTTGCAGTAAGGCAAGCAAGTTGCCAACGATCATCGATGCAACAGCAACGAACGCGATGGCGTAGTACACCCCATCGTAGCTCAGTACGTCGGTCGCTAGAACGTATCGGATCAACAATGCGATAACCGCGCCCTTTGATACCGTCGCGACATAGCCGGTAACGACTGCAGGAGCGCCCTGATACA
>JAGWBO010000010.1:23794-27693 GCA_021295855.1 Pseudomonadales bacterium
CTGGCGATAAGTTCAGTTCGGTAAACGCCATCGTTCCCGAAGCCGCATAAATGAGTGCCATTCCCATCAGAATCGCGCTCGACGCGACGGCCGATAACACGAGATATTTGGCCGCTGCCTCCAATGGACCGCGACTCTGCCGCGGATATGCGATCATCGCGTAAAGCGAAATCGACAGAATCTCAAGACCGAGAATGAAACTGGCGAAGTGTGTCGCCGCGGCGACCACGATCGCGCCAGCCGTGGCGGTCAGCAGCAAAATGTAGAACTCTTCGCTTCGTTCCATCCGCGCATCGAAATACGGATATGCAAAGAGTGCCGTCACGATCGCACCGAGCAAAAACATAGCGTTAAAGAACACCTGAATGCCAGATATGTGTAGAAGACCGAAAAGCTCATAGCCAGCTGTTGGAATGTGGTCTAACGCAATATCGTGCGCGGCAAGTGAAAGAACTAACGTAAGAAGGCAGAGACCCAACGCAAGCTTGTGCGTACGCACAATCGACACGCCGATCATCAAAACCAGTATGCCACCGACAAGGACGAGCAGTGGGAAACCAACCCACAAGTCAGTCAAAGTCATAGCGTAAACCCTAATGCATCAAGGGTTGGTTGCGCCATATCGAGCAAGGGTTGAGGGTACACGCCAATCCAAACGAGAGCGATGATCATGATCGTGAACACACTCATTTCACGAAAGCCAAAATCTTGCATCGCCGCAACTTGCGGATTAGGCGTACCTTGGAATGATCGCTGCATTAGAGAGAGTCCATAGACGGCCGCAACCACGATGCCGATCGTAGCAAGAACCGTTAGGGGTACGTTCACCTTAAAGGCGCCGATCAATACCAGGAATTCGCCAATGAAATTGCCGAGACCCGGCATACCCACCGACGCGATCACGAAGAACATAGTCATCGCGCCCATTCGTGGTGCTTTGATCCACAGCCCTCCCATTTGAGACATCTCGCGCGTGTGGAGTCGCTCTTGCAGCGAGCCCGCCATCATGAAGAGTGAGCAATCATCGTCACGATCGCCCCCTGCATACCGAGTTCATTGAACGCGTACACGCCCACCAGGATGAAACCCATATGAGCGATTGAGCTGTATGCGACGAGGCGTTTGAAATCGGATTGACTGTACGCCATGTAGCCGCCATACAGAATGCTGATGACGCCAAGCAACATCGCGACAAACGCAAAGTCACGCGAAGCTTCTTCGAACAGCGGCACCGTAAATCGAATCAGACCATAGCCACCAGTCTTCAACAATATTCCCGCAAGGATCACGGAACCTGCGGTAGGAGCTTGCGTGTGTGCGTCCGGTAACCAAGTGTGAACCGGAACACTGGGTAGTTTCGTGATGAAAGCGATAAAGAAACCGAGCATGATCAAACTGGCAGCCGTGCCGCTCAACTCAACGTTCAGCAGCTTTTCATAACTAAACGTGAGAACGCCGGTGTTTGTGTAGTTCAGCCAAACCAAGGCGATGATGGCGACGAGCATCAACAACCCACTCACCTGCGTAAACAGGAAGAATTTCATGGCCGCTTATGAACGGTCTTCGTGACCCCATATAGCGATCAGGAAGTACATGGGGATGAGCATGACTTCCCAAAAGAAGAAGAACAAGAACAGGTCGTACGCACAAAACACGCCGACAACGCCTGACATCACCCAGAGGATGTTGAATTGGAAAAAGCCGCGGTTTTCGTTAATTTCAGACCACGACGAGACGACTGCAATGACACCAAGCAGTGTCGTCAGGCCAATGAGCATGAGGCTCAGACCGTCAACCTTCAATATCACGTTGATACCGAGGGCAGGAATCCACGACAACTCACCAGCTGCATAGAAACCCGTTGACGGATCTACGCCCCCAAGCCAAATCCCGGCTGTCCAGATCGTCGCGACGACGAATGCCAACAAGGAGATCCAGCGAGGCGCATTCTCATGAAGCCGTTCAGCCAAGCAAGCGACTAATCCGGCGCCAAGTAAGAATAAGACAAGGTAGAGTGCGGTCATCGTTTTCTAGCTACGCCTGAACGATGACGATTAACACGACTAACAAGAGTCCTACCACCATGTTGGTTGCGTACCAGCGGAGTTCGCCCGTTTGTGTTCGCTTGACAATACGGTGAATCCCAGCAGTTAGCGACGCGATCGAAGTAAACATCAAATCGACAAAGTCGGATTTATTGACCTGCGCTAGACGGACGAACGGATTCACAATGACTCGATCGTAGATCCAGTCAAATCCCCATCCTCCGTGGAAGAAACGTTGGAGTCGCTGTCCTACCGATGACGCGGCAAATTTATCAACGGGGATCGCTTGATTACCCCAAATCAGGTATCCAAGCAGAATCCCGATCATTGGTACACCAACCGTGAGTAGCGCGATGGCGTCGGCATGAAATTCAAGCGGTACGCCACCATCGCCCATGTAACTAGCTAGTACCATGAAACCAAGCCATCCGCCTCCGATCGACAAAGCGCACAGCACCAAAAGCGGACCCCACATGTTGATCTTTGAATGATCGTGTGGTTCGGTTTTGACTTCACCAAAAAATGTGATCAAGATCATCCGGGTTGTGTACAACGAGGTCATGAACGCGGCACTAGCCGCGCCAACCCAGAACAACAAGCCGTAAGACGACTCCTGATACGCGGTTAACAGAATCGCGTCTTTGCTGAAGAATCCAGAGGTACCTGGCAATGCCGCGAGCGCCAAGGAGCCGATCAACATGCTCGCGAACGGGATCTTGAGCTTGTTCCACAAGCCACCCATCTTGAAGATGTCCTGCTCGTGATGTAGCGCCAATATCACGGAACCGCTTGCAAGGAATAACAGCGCCTTAAAGAATGCATGCGTCATTAAGTGAAATATCCCTGCCGACCACGCGCCAACGCCCAGTGCCAAAAACATATAACCGATTTGGCTCATCGTTGAGAACGCGAGAATTCGTTTGATGTCCGTCTGCACGAGTGCGGTGAACGCCGAAATGAACAGCGTGACAAGCCCGACAAATGCAACCCAATGCATCGCGGGACCCGGTAGCATGAACATGTCCTGCATACGGGCAATCAAATAAACCCCGGCGGTCACCATGGTCGCAGCATGAATCAGGGCAGACACGGGCGTCGGACCAGCCATCGCATCCGGTAGCCAAGTCTGCAACGGCACTTGCGCCGACTTTCCAACCGCTCCACCAAGAAGCAACAAGCAGATGGCGGTATTGATTCCGGACCCTTCTGGCCAAGCAGTCGTCGCACCATCTAAGGCCGCTTGAATTTCGAGCGTGCCAAGCTCGCGGAAAAGCAGGAACAATCCCAACGCCATCAACGTATCGCCGACGCGTGTGACCACAAACGCTTTACGAGCCGCGTAGCCATTTGCTGGATCGCTGTGGAAAAAGCCGATCAGCAAGTAGCTACACAACCCCACGCCTTCCCAACCTAAGAACAGCGTAAGGAGGTTGTCGCCAAGTACCAGCATCAGCATGGCGAATACAAACAGGTTCATGTACGCAAAAAAGCGGCTATAGCCTTCTTCTTCCCACATGTAGCCTGTCGCATACAGGTGAATCAGAAACCCGACGCCTGTGATGACGCCCGTCATGACTAATGAGAGTCCGTCGAGATAAAGTGTGATGGATGGATTGAAGTCACCGACTGCCATCCAGGTCCAAAGCGTTTCCGCGTAGTGCCAATCGCCTGTGCCGATGACGTTCATGCCAAGGTATAGCGCACAAATCGCAGCGAGTCCTACGCTACCCGAACCAACTACTGCAACTGCCAACTTAGGCAATCGGCCTTCTGTACACAACAAAATGATCGAACCCAGTAACGGGATCGTCGGTACTAACCAGAGCACTTCACTCACTCGCGCAACTCGCTCAC
>JAGWBO010000091.1:0-919 GCA_021295855.1 Pseudomonadales bacterium
CGGTGAGCGTAGTGGTCTTGACCGGATTGTTGATGTCTGAAGAGGAAGAGCAGAAGCCACAACCGATTCGAGTCGACGTAATGTTCGAGCTGATGTCAAACCAAATCGTCGACGTGGTTTGCGACGCGCCTGAATTCAGAGCGTGCTTTGATGTACCGCACGCGGAGTGTTCGCGAAAGTTACGACGAATGCTCGCAGACTGCCGAGCGGATATGGATGACGAGTTACCAGAATTAATTAGGTCAGACGAAGCTGATCCGATCATCGAAAGAGCGTATGCGTGCGTCATCCCGAAGTGGGACTCACTTATCAAGAATCGTCGTACGGAAACCGAGGAATGCCTTCGTGCGGAGCGCGAGGCAGCGGGAGAGGAAGATACATGAACGATGACATCCCAAGCATCATGAACCACGTTTCAATCGGTACGAACCACTTCAACGAGGCGGTCGATTTCTACGACGTAGTACTGGCCACGATCGGTGCATCGCGGCAGCACGAAATACCCAACGTCGCGGTCGCATACGGCAAACTGTTCCCGGAATTCTGGGTTCAACGACCACTAAATGGTGAACTCGCATCAACCGCAAACGGCACCCATTTCGCCTTTCTCGCTCCTAGTCGTGCTGCCGTAGACGAGTTCTATACGGTCGCGCTTCAGGCGGGTGCTACGTCCGATGGCGACCCGGGATTAAGACCAGAATACGGACCGGGTTACTACGGCGCATTTGTGTTCGATCTTGACGGTCACAAAATCGAGGCGAATGTGATACCAGGAACCGAATAGGTTTTAACGTAGATAACTCGATCGGAACTGAATTCCCCAGTGACCGTCAACGCAAGTTGCAATCCAGAATGTGTCAAAACTGTTGTAGACCGTTCCGTCTGCATGACACCGATCATTGGTGATCGCCAAATGAAC
>JAGWBO010000091.1:1015-1427 GCA_021295855.1 Pseudomonadales bacterium
CTACCGTTCGCCAAGCGAATGTGAGGATAGTTCAGGGTCTTCGCATGCTGCTCGTGATCTTGGGCGTTGAACGTTTCGATAAAGAATTTGACTGCCTCCCTAGCGTGGTCAGCATTACTCATGAGTCTTCCTTTTGATTTTTGAGCATTGAATTAGGAACGACGAGTCACCGGAGCATAGCAGTGGAAAACGATAACCGACGAAGTTTCTGGACATGGGGTCATGTCTCGGATGAACCATCTGAAGACACGCGCCGAGTCGCTGCGCAAGCCGCATCGAAACGCACGGGTGTTGTGGTATCACCGCCTCCGATTCCACGGATTGACGACATTGAACTGCGGACTCCGCGGTTGGGTATTCCAACTGCGTTGGCAGATTTCGTTTCGGACTCAAAAGTTGACCGGATTACGCA
>JAGWBO010000091.1:1719-7007 GCA_021295855.1 Pseudomonadales bacterium
AAACCCAAGGGTCTGACATTGCGCCACTATCCACAATCGTTCCCTTGGTCAACCGTTGGTGGTTGGGTCGCAACGCGTTCAGGCGGTCACTACGCAACGAACCACACTCACATCGACGACTTTGTGCAATCCATTCGGATGTTGTCGCCAGCGGGTTGGTATGAAAGTCGACGTCTGCCGGGAAGCGGTGCGGGACCAAGTCCAGATCGCATGGTGATTGGATCTGAGGGTACGCTCGGGGTGATTTCCTCATGCTGGCTAAGGTTGCAGAAGCGGCCTAGGTTTCGCGCATCTGCAGGAGTCTTCTTTTCCGACTGGGAAGCGGGTACGGACGCTGTGAGAGCGATCGTGCAAGCCAAATTACATCCTGCGAATCTGCGCATCCTTGACCCAATAGAAGCACAGTTGGCAGCGGGCGTCGCAGGCTTTAGAGCGTTACTGATTATCGGGTTTGAATCCGCTGACGTGCCTCAACGGTTCTTGATCGAACAGGCTGTGGCGATGGCACGAGACCACGGCGGGATGGTAGAGGACACGGATATCGCGGTCGATGACGGCGCGGGCACGGCCACCGGGCGTGGCGGTTCGGTGGGTGCGTGGCGGAACGCGTTTATCGGCGTGAACGCGGGCGTACAGCTAGGTCTCGGTGTGCTGTCGGACACGTTTGAAACGGCGATAACGTGGGACCGGTGGCCAAGTTTTGATGAGGCTGTGAGAGCGCGAGTTGGATCAGTACTTCGCGAGACGATTGGCGAGGGCTCAGTGCTAAGCTGCCGATTTACGCATGTATATCCGGACGGTCCAGCACCTTACTATTCATTTTCGGGTCCGGTACCAATCGGTGGGGAACACGAAATTTGGGACGCGATCAAGTCCGCGGCAAACGATGCCGTTGTTGACGGAGGAGGGACGGTGACACACCATCATGCGGTTGGTCGCATGCACAAGGAGGCGTGGGAACGTCAGCGGCCTCAGTTGTTTGGCGACATGCTTCGAGCGCTCAAGGCGACACTCGATCCTAACGCTAATCTAAATCCCGGTGTATTGATTAGCGTTAAGGGTAGCGTCGGCGAAGCCAATCCGTCATGACCTGATTGACTTCGTCGGCAGCGTCGTATTGAACCCAATGGTTCGCGTTGGGTAGCGTGACTAACGTTAGTGAGCTGCTGACCCATTGCCAGGTATCGTTCAAGGCACCTGGGAGAAGCGCTTGGTCTTGAAGTCCGTGGAACATGAGAACAGGTACATCCACAGTTGGATATTCGGGCATAAACTCTTCGCCCGGGGTTGGGTAGTTCGCTTTATAGTAATTCAGCATCGCCTCAATGTTGGATCGTCGGAATGCCTCAAGGTAACGATTTTTTACTTTGTCCTCGGAGAGTCTCTGACTGATTCCGACCAACATCTCTGGAGTCAGCATCTTATGCGCGTCCGGCTGTTGAAAGTTAAACGCATATTGGCTGGCCCGTTGCTGTGCCTCGGAGTTTGCCAATTCCCTTGCGAGTCCTCGAGGGTGTGGTAAGTTCAAGATGATTAGGTTCTCCACAATTTCCGGCATGTTCATTGCGATCGACCATGCAACTGCGCCGCCCCAATCGTGTCCTACAACCGTCGCAGATGGCTGTTCTTGTGCGTTAATAACTGCAGCAACGTCGCTACCCAATTTATCCAAGGTGTAGTTTTCGACTCCTTGAGGTTTGGCGGATCGGTTGTAGCCGCGTAAATCTAGAGCGATGACGCGATAGGCTGAGCGCAGCGCATCCATCTGCTCCCGCCAGGTATACCAGTAGTCCGGGAACCCATGGATCATCACTACGAGTGGCGCGTCTTGGGGACCGACGGCAACATAATGAATGGCGACGCCGTCGTTATCGGTCATGTGGTGTTCAACGAGATCAAATAAATCAGCCATGACGTTTACCGACACAATGCAAGCTATGGAAACGAGAAGTTTGCGCAAGGTAACTACCTGCTAAACATGTAGGAACGATTATGCCAGCACGAAATTAGATGATGAGGTCATCAGAGTGAGTTTCGCACGTATTCAGATCGATTTAGATGCGCTTGTAAGCAACTATCGGTTGTTTCAATCGAAAGTCAAAGGCGAGGTTGGCGCGGTTGTGAAAGCGAATGGCTATGGTTTGGGTGCAATACCGATTGTGAATCGGCTTAACGCCGAAGGATGTCGTTCTTTTTTCGTTGCGACGCTTGATGAAGGATTGGAGATATCGTCACATACGAACGGTGACATCTATGTTTTTGAACCGCCACTGGAGAAGAACGGGCTCAGCGAGACTATCACGGCGGGATGTATCCCAGTCATTAATGACGAGAAGCAACTCGCGATTTCCAAGAGCGACTTCTCTGAACGCGTAGCGGTTCACATCGACACAGGCATGGAACGATTGGGAGTACCGTTCAGAACGGTCGATGTTGACATGCTTAAAAACCTGAATTTGCACCTTCTGATGACACATCTAGCATGTGCTGACGATCCCGTCAATCCATTTAACCAGGAACAGATCGAACGTTTTCAGACCGTAACTGTTGAACTACCGAGTACACGTACGAGTATCGGAAATTCGGCTGGCACGCTGATGGGAGAGAGGTTTCAGGGGGACGTTGTGCGACCCGGTATAGGTCTGTATGGTGCGAACCCGTTCGCCACGCGGAAGAATCCGACTTCGATTGTCGCGACATGTGAGGCTCGCGTGCTCTCAATTCGGGACGTTGTGCCAGGGACAGGGGTCGGTTATGGTCTGACCTACAGGAGCGACTCAACTACGCGTATCGCAGTTGTTGGTATCGGTTATGCCGACGGTGTACCTAGGGTACTCTCTAACGGAGGCAACTTCGCGTTCGGCGACAAATTGTTGCCTATTCGTGGACACATTTCGATGGACATGACACAACTTGATGCTACTGCATGTCCCGATCTCAAAGTCGGTGATTGGGTTGAGTTTTTTGGCAAACGCATAGACTGTGACGATGTCGCGAAATCAGCGAACTCACTTGGTTACGAGTTTCTTACGGGACTGGGAAAACGGGTTGAAAGGCTCTATGTATAACTGCACATCTTTTTCAATTTCCATTACGAGACTCCTATGGCTGAAGTGAACCAGAACGGCGTATTGGCAGGACAAGTAGCAGTTGTAACAGGTGCAAGCCGCGGTATCGGTGAAGCCATCGCGCGTCGATTCGCAATGGAAGGCGCGAAAGTTGTCGTGTCGGCGCGCACGGTTGAAGAATCTGATCACTTTCTTGAAGGTACGATCAAGCAAACCGTAAAGACGATCACAGATGCGGGTGGCGAAGCGGTTGCGATTAAGTCGAATTTGGCGGACGAAGCGGATCGTCGCGGATTGATCGAACAAGCCACTGAACACTACGGTCAGGTTGACATCTTGGTGAACAACGCGGCTGTGACATGGTTCGTCCCGGTGGTCGATTTCAGTGAGAAACGATTCCGTACGATGATGGACGTTCAAGTTTGGGCGCCGTTTGAACTCGCACAGCTGTGCCTACCAGGCATGCTTGAACGTGGTCGTGGTTGGATCTTGAATATCTCGTCGCATGCGGCGATCCATCCTAACGCGAAAGCGCCCGGCGGTCATGGAGGGACGGTATACGGGATGTGCAAAGCTGCACTTGAGCGATTTACCACCGGTCTCGCCCAAGAATCGTTTGGTCGAGGTGTCGGGGTTAACGTAATTTCTCCTGGATTAGTCGCGACACCTGGCGTCGTGCATCACAAATTAATCAACGATGCAAATAAGGATCGCGTAACGCCCGTTGAGCACATGGCGGAAGCGTGCCTGCGTCTCTGTAATGGTGATCCGAAAGAAATCACCGGACGCATCGACTACGCCGATGAGGTAATTTCAGAATTTAAGCTGGACCCGACGGACCTTATCTAGAAACCGTATTCGATTTATTCGTTCTATCCTTAGAGAAATTACATGACACGACTCACAGATGAGTGACCCTCTACATAACGAGTTCGCCCCCGACTCGGTCGAAGCTCGCTCGCTTCGTTACCTCATTAATCCGAACTCGAATCTCGCCGAGGTAAAACGACGAGGTCCGAATGTGCATGTTCGAGCCGAAGGCGTTTACTTATGGGACAACCACGGTAAGCAGTACATTGAGGGTCTCGCTGGGTTGTGGTGCACAGCGTTGGGATACGGTGTCAAAGAGCTTGGCGAAGTCGCGAAACAACAGATCGACAAGCTAGCGTATTCCCAGCTCTTTACTGGTATTACGAACGAACCGAGCGTTCAGTTAGCGGAAATGCTGATGAACATGGTTCCGATCAACGCAGGTCGCGTCTTCTTCGGACTATCCGGTTCCGACGCGAACGACACGCAGGTGAAGTTGCAGTGGCATTACTCGAACTTGATCGGGAAGGCTGAACGTAAGAAGATCATTTCGCGGTGGAACGCATACCACGGCGTTACGGTGGTCAGCGGGAGTTTGACAGGGCTACCACCCTTTCACAAAAACTTCGATCTACCTATAGATAGAGTCAAACACACAAATTCGCCTTTCTATTACCGCGAATCGAATGAGGGCGAGACAGAGGACGAGTTCACGACACGTCTCGCGAACAATCTTGAGAATCTCATCGTTGAAGAAGGCCCAGAGACGATCGCGGCATTTATTGCCGAACCCATTCTTGGTGCAGGCGGAGTTATCGTGCCGCCTGACGGGTATTACGACAAGATTCAACGCGTTCTAACGAAATACCGCATTCACTTCATCTCCGATGAGGTGATCAACGGTTTTGGGCGTACAGGTAGCCTGTTCGGTTGCCAGACCATGGGTATTGATCCTACGACGATGAGTGTGGCGAAAGCGTTATCTAGTGCGTACCTGCCGATCAGCGCTGTGATCATCCCGGAGTTTATGTACGACGTATTTGAAAGCGCTACGGAAGAATCCAAGCTGTTCGGTCACGGCTTTACCTACTCAGGTCATCCCGTTGCAGCCGCGGTTGCGGTTCGCAACCTCGAGCTCATGCATGAATGGGAGGTCTTCGATCACGTCAAGAAAATGACACCCATCTTCCAAGAACGTTTGCGTAGCTTCGCGGATCATCCGCTGGTCGGAAACGTACGTGGCGCGGGTTTGCTCGGCGCTATCGAGCTAGTCAAGAACAAGGCAACCCGAGAATCGTTTGCTGCGGGTCATGCTGTTGGTGCACACTGCATGGATCGGTGTCGGACGCACGGCTTAATTTCGCGAGCTGTTGCGGGAGATTCATTGGCGTTTTGCCCACCACTGATCAT
>JAGWBO010000092.1 GCA_021295855.1 Pseudomonadales bacterium
GCAAAATCATAGCATTGGCTACTTACATGGATTTCGGCGCGAGGAACGATCCAATGAGCAAACCAAGGATGCTGACCAATCACGAGATAACTATCGCTTTGGCCGGAGGCTCCGTACTCGGTCCGTTTCGAGCGACGTGGAGTACTGAGATAAAAAGCGATGTTCGTGAACTTACCCGGGACTACGACGCGTACTTAAACGGAGAACCACAAACACGGTTCAAATATCATCTCCACGATTACGCACAGAATCTCAGTCACTCGTTGGTGATTAGATTCGAGAACGTCATGGCAATCTATGATCGTGTAGAACTGCTTGAACACCAATCACAAAGTCAAGACTGATCGCCTCTAAAGAGCGTAATAAATCGGAATGACCCAGCACGAACCTGTTCGCATCGGTCTCATCGGATGCGGCGTGATAAGCAATGCTTACTTAAGCATCAGTGAACGCTTTCCAATTTTGAAATTTGTGGCTTGCGCCGACATCGTACCGGAAGCTGCCAAACGTACCGCTGACAAGTTCGGCCTCGTTCACATGACGACAGATGAACTGTTAGCTCGCGACGATATTGAGGTCGTGCTCAATTTGACGGTGCCTGGCGCCCATGGTGAAGTCAACCTGGCAGCCCTTGAAACTGGAAAACACGCCTTTTGCGAAAAACCGTTCGGGTTAGATGTTGAAGAAGGAGAAAGCATCTTACGTAGAGCAGCCGATCTCAATCTCCGACTTGGCTGTGCACCGGATACATTTCTAGGTGGCGGACACCAAACCGCACGTCATTTGATCGATGAGGGAGCGATCGGTAAGCCACTCTCCGGGACTGCCTTCATGATGGGCCATGGACATGAATCATGGCATCCGGCCCCAGAGTTTTACTACAAACCAGGCGGCGGTCCGTTATTCGACATGGGACCCTACTACATCACGGCGCTCGTTAATGCATTAGGACCCGTAAAGCGCGTCGCTGCGATCACTAGCCGCGGCTTCGAACAACGCACAATCACGTCAAAACCCAAGAATGGCGAAGTCATCGAAGTCGAAGTCGATACACATACAAGTGGAGTCCTTGAATTTCACAATGGTGCAGTGGTAACCGTGGTTATGAGTTTTGACGTTTGGCGCCACAGCAATCGATTTATCGAAATCCATGGTGCCGAACGATCAATGACGTGCCCTGACCCTAACGGGTTTGGCGGTCGAGTTGGAATCAGTGGATCAGGTCGCGAATGGGAAGACCAGACACTCTCACACGCAAATCTAGAAAACAGCCGCAGCATCGGTTTAGCAGACATGTGTATGGGTATAAGAACCGGCCGTGCGCATCGCGCCAGCGGTGAATTAGCATTCCATGTGCTTGAGGTGATGGATGCGTTTGGAAAATCCAGCGTCGAAGGGCAGCATATTGAAATGCGTTCAAGACCAGATCGTCCGGCAGCTCTACCGGTTGGTCTGGACGACTCGGTGCTCGACTAATCAACTTACATTAGGTATTTAGAAAATGGCGAAAAAGGCATTTATCACTTGGGGTGGTTGGCTCGGTCATGAACCTGAGCAAACTGCCGACATCTTCGCAAATGTATTGAGCAACGAGGGTTACGACGTGCTCGTCGAGGATTCGCTTAGCCGCCTCGAGGATGAAGCGTTCCTGGGTGAACAAGATCTCATCATGCCCGTATGGACGATGTCGCAAATCAAACCTGAACAGGAACGAGGACTACTAAGCGCGATCCGAGCTGGCGTAGGGTGTGCGGGTTGGCACGGCGGCATGGGTGATTCGTTTCGTAATAACGTCGAATATCAATTCATGGTTGGTGGGCAATTCATCTGTCACCCAGGTGGGGTCATTGACTACACCGTCAATATCAAGAGTAATGACCCGATCGTTGCAGGTCTGGATGACTTTGCCATGCATTCTGAACAGTATTTCATGCACATCGACCCTGCGAATGAAGTACTGGCAACGACGACATTCAGTGGTGACCATTGGAATATCGACTGGGTTGCCGGCGTAGAAATGCCAGTTTGTTGGAAGAAACGTTACGGCATGGGTCGCGTGTTCTACAGTGCATTAGGTCACGTCGCAAGTGATTTCGACGTGCCAGAGGCGAAGGAAATCATGAGGCGTGGTGCGGTCTGGGCAACTCGATAGGCTGTTACCCCAGTTGTCCTTGCATCGCGTCACAACTTGTCGTCGCCGACTGTAAATTTGACTTCCGAGCCTCAATCAGGTCCTAGTGAAACATTGTCTGACGCAATACTCGAAAGCTGTGCGAAATCACACCCAGTTCGTTGGATTGACGGTATCCTAAAACGCTTCAGCGGCAAACGAATCTTCCTCGACGGGAAACCCTATCTAACGCGATACTACCTATTGGGTGACGGATCGGGGCGGAGCTTTGAGCTTTACCTGCACTACATCCAACTAAAAGATCCGTACCGCTGGTTGCATAACCATCCTTGGCGCTGGTTCTTGTCAATCGTATTGCGAGGCAGCTACACACAGGAAGTCTTGTGTCCGGCGACCAATCCGACTAGAAAAACAATCCGTGTTAGGTACCTTAATCTGTTTCGAGGTGATAATCAATACCATGCGATCTCCTACGTTCCAGAACAAGGCGTATGGACACTCGTCTTAGTGCCACCGAAGTCTCGAGGAACTTTACGCTGGGGTTACTGGAACGAAAATGACCAAGTTCACGAACCGGACGCGGGCAATTCGTCGTCTAACTGTCAAACGGAGCGTTTCGGCCCAAAGCGGACATTCAACTAGCTCCAAAATCGCGAGCGATACAGAGTTTCGTTACGAACTAATCTCGGTCGCTTCGAGGACGTCGGGATCGCTTGAATCGTTGCGATAGATGTAGTCTTCTGCATCGATTTTTGGCGTCTTTTCCGCGCTGATTTCACCACTAAGCAACGCTCTCGCGAGCGGATTCTCCAGCTCGTTTTGAATCGTGCGTTTGATGGGCCGCGCGCCATAGACCGGATCAAAGGCTGACGAAGCCAATCTAGTCAGCGTGTCTTCCGACACTTCAAGCTCTATACCTTGAGCTTCCAGACGCTTAGAGACTAGCTCTACCTGAATCCGCGCGATCTCCGCAAGCTGTTCGCTTTGAAGAAGGTCAAAAACGACCATCTCGTCGATTCGATTAATAAACTCGGGACGAAAACTCGCTTTTACTGTTTCTTGAACCATCGATTTGATGTTCTCATAGGATGTATTGCTATGTTCGCGAATGGCATCTGAACCAAGGTTCGAGGTCATCACAATCACCGTATTACGAAAATCTACCGTACGTCCATGACCGTCAGTCAGACGTCCATCATCCAGAACCTGTAAGAGGATATTGAAAACGTCGAGATGAGCTTTCTCGATCTCGTCCAGAAGCACAACTGAGTATGGCTTTCGCCTTACTAATTCCGTTAGATAACCGCCCTCTTCATATCCAACGTATCCGGGGGGAGCACCAATAAGCCGCGAAACCGAGTGCTTCTCCATAAATTCCGACATGTCAACGCGAATCAGTGCCGACTCGGTGTCAAACAGGAATTCCGCGAGCGCTTTGCATAACTCGGTTTTCCCTACGCCCGAAGGACCAAGAAACAGAAACGATCCATTTGGTTTAGTCTCGTCGGAAAGTCCCGCCCGATTGCGACGAATTGCATCCGCTACGACTTTTACCGCAGTATCCTGGCCGACGACGCGTTTGTGCAGCACGTCTTCCATCTGAAGCAGCTTGTCTCGTTCACCTTGAAGCATGCGAGAGATCGGAATCCCAGTTCGGGCGGCTACGACATTGGCAATCTCATCCTCAGTTACTTTGTTACGTAACAAAGTGAGCTGGACTTCATCCTGCCCGTTCGCAATTTCGATACGCTGTTCAAGCTCAGGAATCACACCATACCTTAGCTCTGACATCTTGGCGAGATCACCATCCCGCTCCGCGCGCTCATATTCAAGCCTTGCTTCTTCGAGTCGCTCCTTAACCTGCTGCACATCCACAACACTTGCCTTTTCATGTCGCAACGCTTCTTCAAGATCGGCATACTCACGTTCAAGATCCTCTATCGAAGATTCGAGATCGCGCAGGCGTTCTTTTGACGCATCGTCAGTCTCTTTCTTAAGCGCCTCTCGCTCCATTTTTAATTGAATCAAACGACGTTCGAGTCGGTCCATCGCTTCCGGCTTGGAATCTAACTCCATACGAATACGACTTGCGGCTTCATCTACCAGATCAATGGCTTTGTCAGGAAGAAACCGGTCTGAGATGTATCGATGCGACAGAGACGCTGCCGCGATCAAAGCTGGATCTGTGATCTGCACACCGTGGTGTACCTCATAACGTTCCTTCAATCCCCGCAAAATCGCGATCGAGTCCTCGACCGATGGCTCATCTAGTTGGATGATCTGAAATCTCCGCTCCAGAGCCGCATCTTTCTCAACATGCTCACGATACTCGTCGAGTGTCGTCGCGCCAACACAACGCAAGTCACCACGCGCCAATGCAGGTTTCAGCATGTTGCCAGCATCCATGCTTCCTTGTGCACTACCCGCGCCGACAAGCGTGTGTAGCTCGTCAATAAACAAGATCACCTGACCATCTTGTTGCTGGAGATCCTGAAGTAGCGCTTTCATACGTTCCTCGAATTCCCCGCGGAACTTTGCGCCAGCAACCATTAACGCAAGATCAAGCGCGAGGAGTCTTTTGTTCTTCATGCCTTCCGGCACTTCACCGCGTACGATGCGCTGCGCAAGACCTTCCACGACGGCGGTCTTGCCGACCCCTGGCTCGCCAATCAACACGGGATTGTTCTTCGTTCTGCGCTGAAGAACCTGAATCGTTCGTCGGATTTCGTCGTCCCGACCAATTACCGGATCAAGTTTGCCAGTTCGCGCAAGTTCCGTAAAGTCGATGGTGTATTGGGATAACGCGTCCCGCAGCTCTTCAGCGTTTTCCGAGTTAACGCTCGCGCCTTGTCGCATCGTGGCAATCGCTTCATCGACTTGATTACTCTGGACTCCCGCTGCTTCGAGAACGCGCGCAGTCGCGCCTCCAACCTGCAATATCGCCGGAATGAACAACTCGTTCGCAATGTAAGTGTCGTTTCGTCCCTTCGCAAGTTGACCAACTTGCGATAGAACTCGACTTAGATCACGACTAGGCGTCACCGTAACGGAGCCGTTTACCGAAGGGAACGCATTCACCATACGCGTTAGCTCCGACTTTATCTGACCAACATCTCCCGATACCACTCTTCTCTTCGTCCAGTTGTGCCAGCAATACATGCTCCGGCTCAATAAACTGCTGGTTCTTCTGTACGACAAGCTCATGTGCGCGTTCAATCGCTGTTCTAAACTGCGATGTCAGTCGGTCAAAGTCCATTTCTTACCTCACACTGATATCGACGCTTGGCAACACCTACCCAAGGTCCTTCTTTCTATATGAGGTCAACTGAGCCGGTTTTCAATCCGTCTCTTCTTAATCCACTGCGGCGACCTGCAATCGCATCGTATCGCAATCAACGACTTCAACTTCCGCCCCAGTATCGATATCTCGCGTACTTGTGACGACCCACATTGAATCGCCAAGCTGAACCCGAATCTCAGTACCCGCAGCGAGCTTTTCACCGAGGGTAAAGCGACGACCAATCATCATCTGTGCTCTTTGTGGCAACGTGTCGCGATTACTGGGTTCGGTCGCACGGAAGAAGCGGAAGTAAACCAGCGTCGCGATAACTGCAACAATCGCGTACGTGAAGATCTGACCTGCAACACCTAAATCCGAGACGAAGTATGTGAGGGCCGCCAACGCTAACGCCGCGACCGCTGCCCCCACCAAGAATCCCGCAGCGCCTAAAACCTCCGCGATAAACAATACGATGGCAACTGTTAACCAGATCGCTGGTATCCAGTTGGTACCTTCAACCCACTCCATGTCATTAATCCTTAGTTACGCTGTCGAAGATGCGGTCAAACCGCCGATAGATTTCGTTAATTCACCGATTCCAGCAATCGAGCCGATGATGCTAGTCGCTTCAAGCGGGATCATCATTACTTTGTTCGTCGACGTACTTTTGCGCAACGAAGTAGTTAATTGCATTCGCGTCGCCATTCGCTATTGCTTCGGACACCATACGAGTCGCTTCCGCTTCCGCTTGCGCAAGGCGTTCACGTGCTTCCGCTTCTCTCTTAGCTGCTTCGAGCTCACCTTCAGCCTTCAGGATATCTGATTGCTTCTGTCCTTGAGCGACCTGAATCGCTGCTTCGCGCTCACCTTCTGCCTCAAGCACGAGAGCTCGTTTCTCACGTTCAGCCTTCATCTGCTTACCCATTGCATTAACAAGATCAGCCGGTGGCGACACGTCTTTAATCTCAACTCGGGTGATTTTGACACCCCACGGGTCGGTCGCTTCGTCCACCTTTATGAGCAACTGCGCGTTGATGCGATCGCGATTCGACAACATCTCATCCAGAGACATTGATCCCAGTACCGCACGAATATTGGTCATGACGAGATTGCGGGTTGCGATTTCTAGATCGTTTACTTGATAAGCTGCTTTCGCGGCGTCAAGGACCTGGAAGAAACATACCGCATCGGTGTTCACAGATGCGTTGTCACTTGAGATTACGTCTTGGGGCGGGATGTCAAGCACCTGTTCCATCATATTGATCTTTCTACCAACACGCTGAACGATCGGGATCACTATGTTTAAACCAGGTGATGCCGTGTGCGTGTACTTACCAAATCGTTCAATCGTCCAGTGATAACCCTGAGGAACGATGCGAACGATCCGCAGAATCACGACGACCGCAAGTAGCAGTAGCACAACTGCAATGATATAACCTTCCATCGACGTACTCCTTTAGTAAATGAAACCTTTAGTGTTTATACGTCTAGAATTATAGATATATGTTACGTAAACACAATATTTATTTGATATCATTCATGAATCAACTAAAATACTCATATCCGTGCCGCGAGTATTGCATGAAATTCTTTGATTCACCTGAAATGAGAGAAACACTTCATCGCCTCCTTCGTTCGCAGATGGCCCTGAAAGGAATCGATTACAACGGACTCTCACAACGTCTCGCCATGATGGGGGTAGCCCAAACCGCGTCGAACTTACGATCGAAAGTCAATCACGGAACGCTCGGCGCACAGCTATTCGTATTCATTCAGTTCGCGCTCGGCATAGAGAAACTCGACATGACCGGCATTAAAGAGATATATCAAGACGTCGAACGCGATTTAGACGCATCGGCGACGGTTGAACCGCCACTCTTAGACAAAGTGAATGTCGACGAGGCACTTCGCCCGGTGGCATCCAAGACAAATCCTTAGGCATGCCCAATAGAGAGGTTTCGTGCCCGTACTCGAAAGACACCAAGATCTGGAAATCCGTTAAGACTTCACTTGCGCCCCTGGATTGTGTTTTGTATTGCAGCGGCGGACTTTAATGAGTGGCGCTGAATTTAGACATCACAGGCTGGGATGCAACCGAGGCGGTATTGGAACCCGCCTGCGGTTTCGATTTTGACCCTGAGCGCACTCAAGGCGCGCTCCAATATAACGGACTGGTGGCTTAGTTTAGTTGTTCGCGCCAGTTGGAATCTGACTGAATGGGATACCTTTATCGGGTCGAATGTCCTGAGGCATGCCTAGTACTCTTTCTGCGAGGATGTTAAGCATGATTTCATCGGAGCCGCCAGCGATTCGCC
>JAGWBO010000093.1 GCA_021295855.1 Pseudomonadales bacterium
CGCAATAGCTGCAATGAAGAGGGTGAAACTGCACACCAGTAACGCACGACAAAGTCGTTTTCGACAGCGCTTGGTGTTGGTTAGATTCGGGGAGATCGACACGGTAGTTTTAGCGCGATTAGGCAGGCGATAGGCACTGGAAGTGATCGGCTTTACGAGTGATTTCACGCAAGTGTCGATCGACACATTATAAAAATTTGGCGTGCTTTTACCGTTTCGCGAGGCGAGACTAGCAGGATTCACAAACTTAATGGGTAACAAAAATTTGCGAAAAAAAAGAGCCACAGGTGCGCACACCCGCGGCTCTAAGACCTTCGAAGATAGTTAGTGACGCACTAAGTGTGCATAACTAACTAGAGTGAGACTAGGCTTCTTCCTCTTCTTCCTCGCCTTCTTCTTCGCCGCCGTCGTCGTCTTCACCACATTGGCCTTCGCCACATTTTCCTTCTTCGTCTTTTTCACCACATTCGCCTTCGCCTT
Organism: Pseudomonadales bacterium; assembly: GCA_021295855.1. GTDB lineage: Bacteria > Pseudomonadota > Gammaproteobacteria > Pseudomonadales > Azotimanducaceae > Bin55. Next base: position 481 of record JAGWBO010000093.1, read on the forward strand.
CGTGCGCGTCAGCACCAGCAATTGTGAGAAGAGAGTCATCTAGAGCACTTGTATCAAGCACTTGATCCAGATCCGCGGCAAGAACCGAGGAGCCGGCAGTTGCAACTACAAAAGCACCTACGCCTAAAACGAGAGGATTTACTGAGAGTTTGGACATAGTGTTCCTCAATCATCCAAAACCAATTTGTAAGCGAGCAACTGAACCAGAAACCTCTGTACCAGGTCCCGCCAATCTGACGTCGAGACGCCATTTCTACCAGTTTTGACCTTAAAGTTTCCTTTGAGTTCAAATCTGCCTTGCAATCATAATGCCATACAGGCAGCAAAAGAAATGACCCACCTGTGAGAGTCATTGTTGGTGACGATTAGTTCAGTTGATAGCGCGTGCAAACACTGATCGTACAGTGCCTCTTTTAGTACCTAATCAAGCACCTCCTGAAGGTTACTACGCACAAAATCTCCGCGCGGTGGTCGACACGGTCTGTCATCAATATGCAGATCTACTAACAAGTGACGAGACATATTTCGCGAACTCCGCGCTTGCGCTCTCTGAACCAGCTCTGCGGTTACTTGCGAGGTTGCTGTCTCGGACCAAGACGTATATTCGCCTCGATTCATTGTCCTATGCCGATGTTGGTGACGTTTCGAAAGCACTCCACGAGTTGAGTGAAGCGGATCTAATCTCGCTCGACGCCTCAGGAGAAGCTTCCGAAATACTGAATCTCTTAACGGTGACTGAGCTAAAAGCTACATTCGCACATAGTGACCTGAAAGGGAGGAAATCCGAACTAATCGAAACCATACGAGCTCGGCATGATGACATGACAATCCGAGTTCGCATCAGTGAGCGTCAGCCATGGTTGCACGTCATTGCGTCGCAAGTATTTGAGGTTTTCTGTCTTCTTTTTTTTGGCAATAACATGCAGAAAATCGAGGAGTTCGTCATTCGCGACTTGGGCGTGACTCGGTTCGAGGCGTATGAAATGGATCCGGCTTTTCGACTATTCAGGGATCGACGGGCTATCGATCGATACCAGGAACTGCAAGGGCTCGCAGAAACAGTTGAATCACTCGGTAAAACTGTCACCGCTGAAGATGCTGAAGACATCTGTAGGTCGTTAATGACTCCAGAAGAAGACCGAGTTTTCGAACTTCGTCGCAGCCGCATATTGAATGCGTTAGGTCGGAATTTGGAACGAGTGAACGAACATGAGCTCGCGTTGCGTTGTTATCGAAGTTCGTCTGCGCACCCGGCGCGGGAACGCATGATGCGAATATTGAAAAAAGATGGACGCGTTGAGGTACTCGAAGAGGTTCGAGCAGAAATCTTGGATGGACCGCGCTCGTATGAAGAACGGCAATTCGCATTACGTTTTGCGAAACCGAGGACCCCTCAACCGACCATCGAACTCCGCGAGAGTCTAGCCCCCACCGACGAAGTTGCTAGCATCGAGAACTTCGCCGCGCAACAGCTCGTCGACGAAGGCTGTCAAGCCTGGCATCTCGAAAACCTACTACCCAATGGCTTATTCGGGTTGGCATATTGGGATTGGTTGTACGCCTCAGTTCGCGGCTCATTCGTGCATCCGTTCCAGACTGCGCCTCTAGACCTGTATTGGCCCGAATTTTTCGAAGTTCGTCAAGACACGTGCGAAGACCCGTTAGCGAAGCCAGAGGAGCTAAAAGCTCGAATACTCGCTATTGCTGATACCAAACGTGGTATTAGTAGTCAGCTTGTTGCTTGGTCGGTTCTTTCCCGGAGTCTCTTGAACACGATTCTTGGTGCGATGAAAACTGAGCAAATACAGGGTCTATTACGTATCGTGACTGAAGACCTACGCCAGTTCCGGGCCGGTTTTCCGGATTTGACGGTGGTCGATCAGCAAGGGGTCATTGCGTTTGTCGAAATCAAAGGTCCCGGTGATCAACTGCGACCAAATCAGCGACTTTGGATCGAACGCCTGATGCAGGCGCAATTCAACGTTTACGTCTGGCGTTTTCGATAACCTGTGCAGATTCCGATTGGCGTCTCGGAACTTGCGGCGTTTGTACACCGACGTGGCGATATTGATGATCGCGCAGAAGATCCGACTTCCGCACGAGAAGGCATTGAGGCGCAAAGCGCGTATCAGACTCGACTCAAGCAGGATCGAGCTGAGTATAGGTCCGAAGTTCGTGTCGTACGTGACTATCAATATGAATCGATCACACTTCATGTTACCGGGCGCGCGGATGGCGTCGCAGTAGAAGACGAACTGCAGGGTTCTCGACTGTTAGTCGAAGAAATAAAGACCACCCGTAAGCAACCGAGCGGATTACCTGTCTGCGATCGGTCAGTTCACGAAGCTCAGTTACGTCTGTACGCCTCGATGCTTGATTCAAAAAGCGAAGTTGCTTCCATCGTCACGCGGCTCACTTACATTCACCCCGATTCTGGTGAGCCACACCACTTTGACCAGGCGGAGGAAGCTTGCGATCTTGACAGTTTTTTCGAGGAGACAGCGCGGGTCTATTGCGTCTGGGTGAGGGATGTTCTGACTCGACTTGAAGAACGAAATCGGATCGCGACGTCGCAGGAGTTTCCGTTCGAAACTTACAACGAAAACCAGCTTCAATTGGCTCGTCATGGTTTCGTGAGCCTACGAGACGAGACGAATTTACTGTTTGAAGCGCCGACGGGAACGGGGAAGACGATGGCGACTGCCTTCCCTTCGATTAAGGCGATGGGTGAGAGGGAGCTTGATCGCGTCGTCTACAGCACGGCTCGAACAACAGGTCAACAAGCGGCTGTAGACGCTTTCTCATCGCTTCGTGAGCACAACGACAGGCTCGTGCAAGTTACTGTTTCCGCGAAGGACCGGGTCTGTTTAACACCTGGTGCCGCGTGTCGACCGGAAGAATGCGAATACGCGAAAGGGCACTTCGATCGCGTGCGCGACGCAACGAAACATTTGCTACGTTCGGGAAAAGTCGATCGAAGCGCAATTGACAGGGTCGCGAAGTCAAGAAAAGTGTGCCCATTTGAGTTGTCCCTCGACGTCGCTGAGTGGTCAGACGTCGTGGTCTGTGATTACAACTATGTATTCGATCCATTGGTTCAGCTCAAGCGGCTTCGTTCTCGACTGTTCAGTCGCGTAGGTCTACTGATTGACGAAGCACATCGACTCACGGAACGTGTTAGGGAGATGCTTAGCTGCGAGTTCGATCTGGACTTGATCGAGAAGGCGTCGAACGAAGCGCAATCTACACCGGCAGGACCACTTATCGAGAAGGTGTATCGCTTGCTCGTTAGCTTCCTTGACGAATCGCTGCCTTCAGTAGGTGAATCCGTTAGGGACGAAATTGATCCGCGACTGAGCATCGCGATTGATCGTTTGTTCGAGTCTGCCGATGTACGTCTGCGAAATATCACAGAACTTGATGTAGTCGACGACTGCGTCTACGAGTTCCTACGCTTCCGAACGATCGCAACGATTAGCGAAGAGGATCCGAGCAAATTTGTGTGGCTACTTAGTCGGACGCGCGATGAAAGACTTATTCAGTTCCGTTGCTTAATGCCGAATTCGTGGATTAACGCTGTCATCGGTGATTTCCACGGTTCAATCCGCTTCTCGGGAACGATGTCTCCGGGCGAGTTATTCAACGAAGAGCATGGTCTCGAAGGTCCAATCAAACATGCAAAGTTAGTACCCGACATAAGGCGACTGAGTGTATACGTTGTACCGGACATCACTACCTATTACAACGAAAGAGGTCGAACGGCGCCGGACTTGGCACGACTGATCGAGAACATTAGAAAGGTCTCGACGGGTAATTGGCTCATCGCATTTCCTTCTTTCGCCTATATGGATCTGGTGCTTGATCATCTCTCGGATGCCGATACTTCGCTGGTTCAGAGACCTGGAATGAGCCTCGTAGAACGCGATGAATTCTTGAATCAAATTTCGTTAGATAGCGCTCAACTTGGATTTGTGGTCATGGGTGGCGTGTTCACAGAATCAATCGATATCGAGCAAGCATCACTCGAAGGTGTCGTCGTTATCAGTCCGGGTATTCCGCCTCGCTCGCTTGAACGCGAACGCATCTCCTCACTATCTAGCCATGGCTACGAAATCGCATATCGTCGCCCCGCGATGACACGCGTTGTACAAGCAGCGGGTCGCGTAGTTCGCGGCGAAAAGGATCGCGGCATCGTCGTGTTGATTGATCCGCGTTTCACTCGTAGCGACTTCTCCCGGTACTTTCCATCACATTGGGAGCCTCAAATCGTCAAGGCTGAGGAGTTAGGGGTGCATGTACAAGCGTTTCAAGCACAGGCAAAAAAATAGCGACGCTCTCACTCGGTGATTAATCGAGTTGCATACGGTTTCGCACTTAACGTGAGCTCGCCACGTGCGCGGAAGTTTGCCGTCGCTTCAGGAGCCGGCGTGCGTGAGAGTTGCCAGGAATTTAAGCCGTCGTACCAAGTGCATAGCAACATTTTGCCGAACTCTTGCGTTCTGTCTTGCTCGCAAAACAACGCCTGAGGAATGGCTTGATATTGATTTGATGTCTCAAACGTCTCCCATGCCGTGTGTGAGAGCTGCGCGATCTGATCAACATCTTTATTACGAACGTCAAAGAATCGAAACACGTACAAACCCGCACGCGTTCGCGGTTCGTAGTCGTTTGGGCGAACGGTTGGTTCAAGATGCAGAGTTTCTGTCTTACTTACGGCGTCGATTGATC
>JAGWBO010000011.1 GCA_021295855.1 Pseudomonadales bacterium
GAAGGTGGGGTCGAAACAGCATTTCGGACGACGCGCAATCTGAATATCGACTTGGCGGTGGATCAACCATGTTCAGTCATTGCGCATCCAGAATCGGTTCGTATTGACGCTTCATCGACTGGGACGGCGCGTGTTACTGACATTCGATTCCTCGGCGGTCGATATTTGGTGATCTTAGAAGCGAACGGTGACCGACTCCGGGCAATATGCGCCACTCGACCAGTTTTTTCTACGGGCGCGCGCGTCTCTGTAACAGTCGATACGGAAGGTTTGTACGTTTATCCTGACTACGATAATGATTCTCATTAAAATTCACATTCCTAATAGTTGATACATCCAATGGGAGTTTAGTCTGACCTCATTAGTCCATGCGCTGATCCCTCGTTCATCTCTATCGATATTTTTCTTTCTTCTCTGCGTGTTTTCTTCGGCTAGTGCATTCGCACAAGAAGTCAACGTCTATTCTGCGCGACATTACGACACCGACGTAGCGTTATATGACACCTTCACTGAACAAACGGGCATTACCGTAAATCTCATCGAAGGCGGCAGCGACGCACTCATAGAAAGAATCGTGAACGAAGGTGAGTTCACCCCGGCGGATTTGCTCATCACGGTAGACGCAGGCCGACTTTGGCGCGCGCAACAACGTGACGTATTCCAACCTATCAACTCTCAAATTCTTGAATCGCGTGTACCAGCCCACCTGCGTGAAGCAAATGGACACTGGTTTGGGTTGTCCAAGCGTGCTCGCGTCATCGTGCACAAGAAGGACCACGAGCTTGCGATGCCGATTAGGCGGTACGAGGACCTCTCAAACGCGGAGTTAAGCGGGCTTGTTTGCATGCGACCCTCCTCAAATATCTACAACCTTTCATTAATGGCGTCATTGATTGAAGCGCATGGGGTCGAAATTGCAGAGGAGTGGGCTACTGGCGTCGTGGCGAACTTCGGCCGTGAGCCACAAGGAAATGACACGAGCAACATTACGGCGGTAATTAATGGTGAGTGCGGGGTCACGATCGCGAATTCCTACTACTTAGGTCGCTGGTTAGCGAGCGAGGACGAATCCGAACGAGCCCGTGTGGATCTGCTACAGGTTGTATTCCCTAATCAAGATGATCGAGGCACCCATGTCAATATCAGCGGTGCAGGAGTTACGAAGCACGCGCCGAATAAAGAGCACGCGGTACGGTTCCTCGAATATCTAACGGGTGAATTCGCTCAACGACTATTTGCAGAAGGGAATAACGAGTATCCGATAGTCGGCGATCAAACAGGTGCGATCGCCATGTTGGGTGAATTTAATGAGGATGAGCTCCGCGCCGAGCTATTTGGTGAACAGCAGTCGGAGGCGGTGCGTGTTTACGATCGAGCGGGTTGGCGATAACCGTCCAAAAATCTCTGATGTTTCGTTATTAAGAATCAAGATGAAAGATCTCATGAATAGTGAACGGATAGATGTGTTGCGTCGTAGAACGATAAACGTCACTACTGGATGCTGTGTGGTTTTGATGCAGTTGTCCGTATTTGGCCCAACTTTCGCGTCTGAACATGAAATCACAGAGAGTACAGACGAATATTCCTCGATTCAGGACGCCAATGCCGAATCAACATCCGGTGAAGGAGATCTCGCGACCGACGATGTCGAATATCTAACTCAATTAGGCCTTCTCCGTGGTCATCTAACAGTGGGATTAGAGCTGTATCGCCGTTCACTGCCTAAGATGGCCGAAACTCATATGAAGCATCCGGACGCGGAGCTCTACGCTGATCTGGTCCCAGCGTTCAAAAGTCGTGGATGTCGTGCATTCGCTGGCGAGCTGACCGATCTTGCGCGTGTCGTTTCGGAGCGAAGCTCTTTAGAAGACGTCGCCTCAAAGTACGAATTACTCGGGGCTGCGATACACAGATGCGAATTAATGGCCCAAAACGAGAATCCAGAGGTCGTCGCACAGGTGACAATGAATCTACTTCGTGACGCGTTATCTGAGTACGAAATAGGCGTCGCTGATGGGGCGATCGAGAACGTGCACGAGTTTCAGGACGCATGGGGATTCACTCAGGTTGCGGAAAACTATGCGCGTTCGAACGCATTCCAAACTGATGCAGAGAATCGATTGATTGCGCAACGTATTCAACGCCTTGTTGGAAGTCTAGAGTCGCTGTGGCCATCCTTAAATCCAACAAGTATTGATGATCCTGAGGTCCCGCGTCTTCTGGACCAACTTCGATCTTATTTGAACCCTGCGGCACAGTTACGTTAGCGGTAATGTCGGCACGACAGTTCAATTGTTGCCGCTTCTCTAATTGAGCAGCGACGAACTCTTAAAAACCTTTTTGACGAAAATCGTTTAGTCAAGTTTTATTTACGTGCGAGCTCGTGAGTCCGTGCGCCGTACAAATCCAAGCTAAGCCGCACTGTAAAACGTCAGTGAGGCGTAACATACTAGGTTCTAATCCTCTGTACATTAGGGAGCCTGAAAGCCCGTGAACATAAAAATCAATGGTGAGAATCGGGACCTAGGTGCGATCGACCCGCAAACTCCACTATTGTGGGCGTTGCGAGATGAACTCGGGTTGGTCGGCACAAAATTCGGTTGTGGTATTAGCCAATGCGGTGCTTGTTCCGTGCTTGTCAATAACGCGTCCGTGAAATCGTGTTCCTTTCCCGTATCTTCGGTTGGTGATGCTGAAGTGACCACCATCGAAGGTCTTGCGGAATCTAATGGTGATCTTAATCCGGTGCAACAAGCTTGGGTCGACTTAGATGTCGCGCAATGCGGCTATTGTCAGAGTGGGCAAGTGATGGCGGCGGAAGCGTTGTTGCGCACAAACCCCAATCCGACCGACGATGAGATAGATCAAGCGATGGCGACGAATATCTGTCGATGTGGAACCTATATTCGAATACGGCAAGCAGTCAAGACTGCTGCTAGTCATTTGGCAGCAAGTGAGTAAGGAGTCGGACGATGACAACACTAAATTACGATGACATCGCTGACGTCGTTGATACGGTAACAGCTGGGCGCGAAGACGCGATCGCAACAAGCTCACGAATTCGTATCGTGAAGCTCGACCGACGGCAGTTTTTGAAAATGACTGGTGCGGTTGGGGGCGGCTTGATGCTCTCATTTAGCGCACCGAAAGCTCTCTCGGCTTCGAGTTCAGATGCCTTTCAACCCAATGGCTACGTAAAAATCAACAGCGCTGGCATTGTTCTGTACGCGAAGAATCCTGAGATCGGCCAGGGTGTTAAGACGTCACTCCCGATGATCATCGCGGAGGAGCTTGATGCAGCGTGGGAGGACGTATCCGTCGAGCAATCACGAATCGATCAAGCCGCGTACGGCATGCAGTTCGCTGGTGGTTCAACCGCGATTCCGATGAACTGGGACGCACTGCGTCGCGCTGGAGCGACCGCACGCGCAATGCTAGTTGAGGCGGCCGCGAAGCGGTGGAATGTAAGCACGGACTCACTGACGACGGAGCGTAGTCATGTGATTCACGCGTCGAGTGGCAAACGCGCGGCATATTTGGACTTAGCGTCTGAGGCGGCTTCACTGCCTGTGCCGAGCGCAGATTCTGTTTCTTTAAAGGACGCGAAGAATTTCCAAATTTTGGGTAAGCGTATTACTGGTGTTGACAACGAAGGTTTGATGCGTGGCGAACCCTTGTTTGGGATCGATCAGAACGTCCCGGGCATGAAATATGCGGTGTATCAGAAGTGCGACTCCATTGGTGGAAGTGTCGTCTCGGCCAATCTAGATGAAATAAAAACTATGAATGGCGTTCTCGACGCTTTTGTGCTTGACGGAAACGGCAATGCGGGTGAACTTTTGCCTGGTGTTGCTATCGTTGCGGACAACACTTGGTCTGCGATTCAAGCAAAACGCGCTCTCAAAATTGAGTGGGATGAGTCCGATGCTTCGAAAGATAGTTGGTCTAACGCGATGCAAGAGGCGGAGCGACTCCGTCATGAGTCTGGTCCGCGTGTTGTCGACACCGGAGATGTAGACAAGGCGTTTGACGACAGTACTAAGCAGGTCAGCGGGTTCTATCGTTACGCGTTTGCAAGTCACGCTCAACTCGAACCAGAAAACTGTACGGCGTCATTCAAGGACGGTCAGTTAGAACTCTGGGCTCCAACACAAACCCCTGGCGCTGCAATCATGAGCGCAGCGAAGGTCGTTGGGATACAACCGAATGGTGTGACACTCCATCAAACTCGTTGTGGTGGTGGCTTTGGGCGTCGTTTGTACAACGACTTCACGTGCGAAGCCGCCGCGATTGCGAAACGAGCTGGCATGCCCGTGAAGCTGCAATGGACGCGTGAAGACGACATGGCGTACGACTTGTATCGTGCAGGTGGGTTCCATCAGATGCACGGCTCTGTCGATGAAGGTGGCAAAATCACGGGATGGCGTGACCGGTTCATTACGTTTACGAACGACGGTAATCGACCTGTTTCTGGGGGCGGTATCTCACCGAACGTGTTTCCTGGAGGTCTACTCGAGAATGTTCGCGTTGAGCAAACCGCGCTTGAATGGAAAAATCGATGCGCCGCGTGGCGTGCGCCAGGCTCAAACGTATTTGCGTTTGTTGTTGGAAGTTTCCTGCACGAGTTGGCACATATCGCCAGCCGAGATCACCTCGACGTGCTACTTGAAGTACTTGGTGAAGCACGTCAATTAGGTCCTCGTGGCATGCACACTGGGCGTGCCGCCAACGTCGTCAAATTGGCTGCGGAGAAAGCAGGCTGGGGACGTGAGTTAGGTGATGGTCGTGGCATGGGAATCGCTTTTTACTACAGCCACGCGGGACACATTGCCGAAGTTGCGGACGTTAGTGTGACCGCGGACAAGAAAGTTGACGTGCATAAGGTCACAGTAGCTGCAGACGTTGGGCCAATCGTCAATCTAAGCGGCGCAGAGAATCAAGTTCAAGGTTCGGTGATCGACGGCTTATCGACCATGTTCAACCTCGCCGTGAGTTTCGAAAACGGACGGGTACAGCAAAATAACTTCGATCGGTACTCTTTGTTGCGAATGCCCTCGGCTCCTGAGGTCGAGGTGCACTTTGTTGAAAGCGATTACCCACCAACGGGTCTCGGCGAACCTGCTTTTCCGCCGTTAGCGCCGGCTGTTTACAACGCGATCTTTGAGGCGAGTGGTCATCGAGCTCGAACGATGCCAATCAGTGAAGAAGGCTACTCTTTGGCCTAATTTGGTCATGATTTCGCCTCATTTCGCGACACGGATTTGCGATACGTGGCGGATACGTGCGTGGCTGAGTAACGCCCGCGGCTAGTTGTCGTTGAAGTACGCGCACTGACTAGACATTGGACGAGATTTGGGCCAGTGACTCCAAATAATGAATCCTAAAGCGCGCTTCTTCGTTATTTTCTTGGTGGTTGTAGCTATCAGCACGATTAGCTTCGTGACGTTCTACCTAGGGGCAGGATTTTCGAAACTGACGTTTGATCCTGAGCGACGCAGGTTGCCATTGGTTCTTATTTCATTTGAACGCTTCGGAGCTGAACACCAAGAATCACAGTATCAGGAATTTCAGAGAAGTAGAAGAACGGCGTTTGAAAATTACAACTATGGTGTGATTTTTCAAGGTAGCACATGGCTGAGCAGTGATGGGAATCGAACAGAACGATGGCACCGCGTAGCGGTGGAGTCTTTTGCCGTGACGGGGGACTACGTCAATGCCGTGACCGACCCCGCCTATACCGCAATCGAGGATTGGTTTGACGAAAACAAGCTCGATGAATTTGGTCGGTTTGTGGGGCATGTCAAGCTCACCAAATCGTACCGGAAACCAGTAGTTGTTTTGCTTTCTGACGCCGTCGACGAACACCAACTTGAATTGGTAGAAGTCGTCAGTGCGACGCTTGCACCATTTCATGGACGTATCGATTTCGCAACCCCAGTCGTAAAGATCAGTGGTAATTCCGAACTGTCCGTTAACTATTTCGCGTTCATTGAGTTCGAAGATACTGCAGAAATGATGGCGTGGTTAGTTAATACAATCCGCAAGTCTCAGTTTGCGCAGTTGCGTAAACATGTGGACAACCTTTCGCTTGTCGTTGCCACGCCAAGCTGAGACTACTCGACGTGTAGTGCATCGTGTCTCGTTCGTGGTGTATTGCGCACCTTAAACCCAAATAAGTACGGCAAGGAATCAAGCTATGCCAATGATTCTCAATGAAGACCAGAATATCCTCAAGGACACCGCAAAGGAGTTCTGTACGGACAACACGCCTATCGGTCAGTTGCGGAAGCTCCGAGACGAAGAGAGTCCAGATGGCTTCGACCGCGACACATGGCAGGCGATGGCTCAACTTGGTTGGGCGGGAATTCCGTTTCCTGAAGAAGTCGGCGGCTTGGGGTTTGGATACAAAGGTTTAGGGGTAGTTACGGAAGAATTAGGTCGGAACCTCGCTGCGTCGCCGCTATTCGCGAGTGTTTGGGTAGGCGGCACCATCCTCAATCTAGGGGGGAGCGACAGCCAGAAACGGGATATCTTGACGAAAGTTGCGAGCGGCGAACTATTGGTCGCGCTTGCGCTCGAAGAGGCACATCGCCACAACCCATACGGCATCGCGACTACCTCTACCGAGTCTGGCGATGGGATAGTTGTGAACGGATCGAAGACGTTTGTGCTTGACGGGCATGTCGCAGACAAACTCATCGTGGTTGCACGTTCGTCAGGCGATCCTGGGGATCGAGATGGCTTGACCTTGGTACTTGTGGATCGTGATGCTGACGGAGTTAGCGTGACGCGTACAAAAATGGTCGACAGTCGAAATGCCGCAAACGTCGAATTCTCAAACGTAAGCGTCTCGCAAAACGCAGTGGTTGGAGACGCCGGGATGGGCGCGAATGTACTTGATGCCGCGCTCGACATTGCGCGAATAGGTCTCTCGGCCGAGATGCTAGGAAGCGCACAGGAGTGCTTCGATCGTACCGTCGCCTACTTGAAAGAACGTGAGCAGTTTGGGGTGCCAATTGGATCATTCCAAGCGCTCAAACACCGTGCTGCGAACATGTTCTGCGAAGTCGAACTGTCAAAATCGGTCGTGCTAGAGGCACTGACCGCGCTGGATGAAGGCCGACCGTCTTCCGAGATCGCCATTCTCGCCAGCCTAGCAAAATCAAAAGTTGGTGAGATGTTCCATACCGTTTCACGGGAGGGTATACAGATGCACGGTGGCATCGGTATGACGGATGAATTTGATATCGGTTTCTACCTCAAACGTGCCGCAGTAGCAGAACAGACGTTTGGTGATAGGTACTTTCATCGAAATCGATACGGAGAATTGCAAGGCTACTAGCAATTCGCAGATGTCAACGCTCAATAGGTGCTAGCTATACGCACCAGCGAGGCGAATTGCCTGAGTAAATGCACTTCGATGCGATTTCTCGAGTCGATTATTCGACGAATCTCGGGTTCGTGGCGAAAACTACGGATTCTGATCTATTCGGTAGCCACCTGCCACGCTAAGTGAACGAGCCGACACCAAGAGCTATATCGGCAATGAATCGTGCGCGGTTCCTAGTGTTTGTTTGTGTTTAGGGGCGTCACTGCGGACCGCCGTACCTATTCGATCATCCCAACATGCGTGTCCATAGCAATTGCGGACTATGATTGTCACATCAGTGCGGAATGGCGCGCAGGACGCGTGCTCGACATCATGCCGTGTTTCGCATTCGTACACTAGGGGTGGACGCCATGAACGGCTTCCTTGCAACAGTCACCCATGCTCGTCATAGTTGTTTTCAACAAACACATCGATTTTCGTGACGCACATGCGACGCACTAAGATCATCTGCACGGTCGGACCTGCTTCTAATAGCTGGGAAACCATCAGAGGCATGTATGAAGCGGGTATGAATGTTCTGCGCATCAACATGTCACATTCTGGACACGATGACGCGGAGCGCGCGATCCGATGGGTTGCAACATTGAACCGCAATTCACCTTACACCGTGCCGATCTTGCTTGACACTTCTGGTCCCGAGATTCGTACGGGCCAGTTGCAAACACCAATGGAACTGAAACGCGGTGATCAAACCTGGGTGTCTTCTTCTGTAAACGGCGCGGCTGAAGTAGCTGCACCGCGAATCGAAGTTAACTATCCCGACTTCAACGACCATGTCATGGTCGGAGACACCATTCGACTGGACAACGGGTTAATTAACTTACGAGTCGTGTCGAGGGAGAAGGATGCTTTGCTTTGTCGAGTTGTCGATGGTGGAATGCTGGAGAGTCACAAACACGTAAATCTACCGGGCGTACATGTAAAGCTACCTTCAATCACTTCGAAAGACGTCGACGATATCCGATTCGGTGTTGAACACGCGATTAGCTATGTTGCTCAGTCGTTCGTTCGAAGCGCCGACGATATTCGTGAAATGCGGGAAGTGATTGGAGATCGCCATCGATGGGTAAAGGTCATAGCGAAAATCGAAAACCAAGAGGGTGTCGACAATGTCGAGGAAATCGCGAACGAAGCTCATGGCGTGATGGTAGCGCGCGGCGATCTTGGCATCGAGACTGACATGGCGGAATTGCCGTTTCTGCAAAGAACCATTGTGGAGAAGACGATAAGAGCCGGTCGACGTTGCATTGTTGCTACGCACATGCTTGAGTCGATGGTAGAACATCCGATTCCAACCCGTGCCGAAGTCCACGACGTTGCAAATGCAGTCGAACAGGAAGTCGATGCGATTCTTCTGAGTGCTGAAACGAGCATCGGTGCGTATCCGGTTCGTGCAGTTGAATATGTGCGTCGCGTGGCAGAAGCGCAAGAACGACTACCTGGTTTACGACTCGCTTGTTCGAGACCGAGTGACAGTCATCGGCAGCAACTAGCTTGGTCCGCTGTTGAACTTGCCGAAAGAATCGCCGCGACCGGCATCATCGTGATCACGCGGAGCGGATGGACCGCGGATATTTTGACGAACTGTGCGCCCCCTACGGTGCCAATCTTTGCATTTAGTAACGAAAGCCATACGCGGCGCCGCTTAGCACTCAATCGTGGCGTCTATGCGTATCGAATTGACTTCAGTAGCAATCCGGAGAAAACCATTCAACGCTGCATCAAAGCGCTTTTAAGCCGCGAGCAATTGCCTGAGGATTCGCCGATGGTGGTCGTAAGTGATGCCGTGGGATTAGGTGGAAAGGCTTCGATCCAAATTCGACAGTTGCGGTTACCGACTCCAACTTAGAACGCGCTGTAGATCATCCTTGCAGCTACGAAGTACATCAAGATACCAAATGCACGACGGAGGATTTGTCCGTGTACCCGGTGTGCAACGTGGACGCCAAGCGGAGCGCATATGACGCATGCAATCGCCAGTGGTATCAGTGCCGGAAGATAGACGTAGCCAGCGGCATTCGGGATATCAACTCGTAAGCCATTTAAGATGTAACCTGCAGTGCCTGCGACCGAAATGGCAATTCCAAGCGTGCTCGCGGCCGCCGTTGCAGTAACGAGCTTGGTGTTGAAGAATAGGAGCGTCGGGACAACCACGTTGCCGCCGCCGATACCGGCCAGACCGCAGATGATCCCACCAACGGAAGCTAGCATACCTGTTACGCCTCGTCCAGGCGGTCCGTTTCGTATACCCGGTGACCAATTCGTAATCATGATGGTAGCGATGCATGCGATGAAGAATCCGATGAACAATTTGGTCGCAAACGCCGGCAGCTGAGTCGCTAAAACGGTTGCGAGCAACACCCCTAGAATCAAATAAACGATCCAGTTTTTTACGATTTCCCAGTCCACGGCATTACGACGAAACTGTGCAATCGAAGATGACAGCGTCGTGAAAACGATCGACGCCATTGAAGTTCCGAGCGTGACGAGCACCACCGTGTTGGCGGGGTACTCGGGTGCGTCAAACGTGCCGGCCGTGTCGAATAACAATATGAGCGCCGGAACGACAATTACACCGCCACCTAGACCTAGTAATCCACCGAGGAATCCCGCGATCGACCCAATGCATAGGCAGATCAAAACCAATAGGACGGGATCCACGACGACTCATAGAAAAAGGGGAATGCGAAGTGTAAGGAGCGGTAAAGCGCCACTTTACGTCGGTCTATGCATGGTTGCATTTAGCTTGTCGTTTAGTGGTAATGCTCGGTCACAAGATGTTGAGCAAGAGTTATCTAGAACCGACGAGGTGTATGAAGGGTCGTACGTGAACGGTGTTCGCGAGGGATATGGCAAGCTCACGTACGAAGACGGGTCTGTGTACGAAGGCGAATTTGCCAACGATCTTCCCTCGGGAAACGATGAAACCATGCTGTTTGCTGATGGTCGACGTTATCAAGGTACGTTCATCGAAGGTCAGATGCAAGGGTACGGTACGTTGGAATGGCCGAACGGAGATGTTTATGTTGGAACGTTCAATGCGAACGCGATTACCGGAACTGGGACGTTTTTCTGGCAAAACGGCAACGTCTCTTACAAGGGAACCATCGAAGACGGCAAGCTACATGGACTAGGCGTCATGTTGTGGCCAGATGGTCGTCGCTACGACGGCGCTTTCCGCCAAAACGAAAGGCACGGCTTCGGGATTTATCGAAACGCGGACGGATCAAGCTATCGCGGATTCTTCGAGTCGAATCGACGTCATGGCGACGGAGTATTCGAGTTTGCGGAAGGGCTGAAGGAGTTTCAGCAATGGAATTCCGGAGTGCTTGTAGCACGAACGCCGCTCGCGGAAGTGAGTCGATGTCGCTTAGAAATTGAAGGCTTGCGATGGATGTTTGAAAGTGACGAATGCATTAATGGTTTAGCCCATGGTACGGGAACCGCAGTGCGTCTCGACGGTCTGGCATATATCAATAACGGTCGCTTTGTGGCGGGTCACATGGTTTCGGGGATCATCAGCTCGCTCGCGGGGGAGGTATCCGACTAGATGGAAATCCCGGGATACGAGCTTTCTGAACGGAAGAGCGTTGGGCCGAACCGCGAGCTTTACTTAGCGACGAAGGCAGGAAGACGTCAGAAGTTCGTCGTACGAGTACAGCACTTCGCCGGTAGTGTTGAAGC
The DNA here is from genome assembly GCA_021295855.1 of Pseudomonadales bacterium. Taxonomy (GTDB): domain Bacteria; phylum Pseudomonadota; class Gammaproteobacteria; order Pseudomonadales; family Azotimanducaceae; genus Bin55. The sequence goes on from JAGWBO010000011.1 coordinate 11,075, forward strand.
TCAGCGTCAATATCTTGAAGCTCTTGAGTCAAGGCAACAGCTAAGGCATCGAAATCTGTGTGAGATCGTGAGCGCCGGTGAGCTTGATTCAAGTGTTTACGTTGTCACTCCGTTCTACTCCGGCGGTAGCCTTAGTGACGCCTTGGCATCAGGCTTGTCAATGCCAAGACTCGTAAGGATTGCGACTGGAATCTGTGATGCACTAGCGGTGCTCCACGCGCACGATCACGTTCATGGCGACATCAAACCTTCGAATGTGCTGTTCGACGAGTTAGGCTCGCCGGTGTTGATCGACGACTCGTACTTTGAACCACAACATTCAGCGCGTCGATTCACGCTTGGTTATGGTGCACCTGAAGTCGCTCAGGGGGAGGTTCCAACTGCGGTATGTGACGTATACAGCCTCGGGATGTTGCTGTTGCGAGTATTAAATGGCGATTTGCCTTGGCACGCGACCGATAGCGACGAGCCGCGCACCCAGAGCGCAACCGACACGCTACCACCGTTCGGCCCGGAACATGCTGAATTTGAGGACTTGATCAAGGGTATGGTCGCTTTTGATCCTGAATCGCGAACTGCAAATGTCGCTCAAGTAAAAACTGCGCTGGCAGCGGTCACTGCGACTGGTGATTTGAACTCCGTCGCTGTGAAGTCAGACTTGATCTCAACGGCTGAGATTGCAGAGGTATTGCCTCCATCCCCTGACGACCGCGGCTTACCGAGTGATCGAGCGCGGGCACAACGTAGGGCTTCGACTATTCATTGGATCATGGTGAATTCCGTTTGGTTGGTTGGACTTTGGAGCTTCTTGGTTGGGCTGTACGAGATCCCGGCGACGAAACGTATGCTCGCAGATTTCGGGATTTTGGAGAATGCAGCACTCGTGGAAGCTCGGCTTAACGCGGAAGCACTCAGTGCGGATCCAAATCAGAACCTACAGTCGATTATTGCTGCGTACGAGGCAGTGTTGGTGATCGAGCCAGAAGACGTCGATGCGATAGATGCCATTAGCAGTGTTCGATCTCGTTGGGAAAACGACTTTGCTGCAGCTTTGACCCAAAACGACCTGAATGTTGCCCAGAATCGCTTGGACGACTTACTCGCGGTATTTCCCGATGACAGTCAGTTGCAGTCGATGTTTGATGAGTTACAGACGCGACGCCACGCATTGCGAATTCAATCAGACACACTTGCATTGATTCGAGTTACAGCACAGGAACCGGAAGCGTCTGCGGATATGGCATTACGAGCATTTCGGGAGGTCATTCGACTATATCCGGCAAGTGTTGAAGCTGCGAGGGAACTCGACAAGCTAGCGGAGCACTTTTCAGAAGATGCGTTGCATGAGATCGAACTTGGCAATATCCAGGCTGCGATGGATTCTTTGAGTAAAGCGAGCCTTGCGAACGAGAATTACGGCGAGTTAGCGACAGTTCGAGAGCGGATTCAACGCGCGACGACTCTTCGAGCAGAGATTGAAGCTCGCTTGGCCGAGGCGAGTGATCTACGAGGCGACGGGCAGTTAATCGATCCGCCCGCGCGGAATGCTGCCATGCTATTCCATAGCGTACTGACAACCGATCCTGACAATGAAGTCGCGTTGCGTGGTCTAAGGGATGTAAGTAACTTGGTGGTGGCACAGTTCGACGAGCATTTACGATCGCGAAATTTCGGTGAAAACCGTCACATCATTGAACGCGCGAAGAGCGTCGGGCTCTATCCAGCATCGATCATGCACATGGAATCCTCAATGGCAGATGAGCTTAACAACATCTCTCAAGCGGCAGATTTCGTAGTCGCGGCTGAGCGATTTATCGCTGATGGGTATATCACTGAACCATCGGACGACAACGCCTTGATTGCCTTACGTGAGGCGCGCAGACTGGATGCGACGAATGGCCGCATCGATGAGCTATTCGCGCTGTGTGTGACCCGTTTAACAGCCGTGGCGTCTGATGCAAGAGCCTTTGGCTTGGAAGCCGTGGCGACCACCTATTCGACACTTGCGTCACAAGTCGCACTCGACGCGTCACGTTAACATTGGGCTTTAAAATCGCAATTCGACCCCAGAATTCGGACGACATATGGCAACTACTATCCCGTTTGTACGGGACATTGACTTCGAGTACGGCAGTTGTGCTCAACTGAGCCCCTCGATTCGTCGCGTCATTGCCAAGAATCCGAGCGCATTTACTTTCACAGGCACGGGAACGTACATCATTGGTCGCGACCGCGTCGCTGTGATCGACCCGGGACCTCGCGATCCGCGGCATGTCGACGCCATTCTTGCCGCAACCGAAGGTGAGAAAATCACGACGGTTCTCATTACGCACACTCACAACGACCATTCGCCCGCGACTGAGTTGCTTTTAAAGCACTGTGATGCGCGCACGTATGGATTTGGTCCACATGGAGCCGGAAAAAACACTGAAGACGAGGTGGTGGTTGAAGAAGGCGGCGATATGACGTTTCAGCCTGACGAATTTGTCCGCCATGGCGATCACGTGAGCGATGGCGATTGGGAAGTCGAGTGTGTCTATACGCCGGGTCACACGTCAAATCACATCTGTTATCGGTTGGCAAGCGAAGGAGTGCTGTTTACCGGAGATCACGTAATGGGTTGGTCCACGAGCGTAATTTCACCTCCAGACGGCGATATGACCAGCTACATGCGGAGCCTTAATCTGTTGCTCGAACATCCTGATCAGACGTATTGGCCCACACACGGTCCCGCGATCACGAAACCCCGAAATCATGTCGAGGCATTCGTAGCCCATCGCCTAGATCGCGAAGCACAAATCATCCTGCAACTGAAGGAACGTAGACATCACATCGCTGATATGGTCCCGATCATGTACAAGGATGTCGACCAGCGCCTGCACCCAGCGGCTGCACGCAGCGTCTATGCTGCTGCACTGCACATGCTGGAGAAAGATCAGATCCGATGCGATGGCGAACCTTCGCTGAATGCGGCGTTCTATCTACGTTAACAGGCTAATCTAAGCGGCGTTTGCGAGAGAAGCGCGGAATCTCGGCAGCTGCACCGTAATCAAGACCCCAGATTTATCTTTGAGATTGAATGCGCGGACTCCGCCACCGTGATACTCGGCGATCACGCGCACGATGTATAGACCGAGACCGAAATGAGATGTCGACTTGCTGCTACGTCGACTAACCAACCGTTCGAATATGAGATGTGCGGATTCGCCGAGCGTAGGACCACGATTTCCCACCGTGATGCGTATTAAGTTCTCGAATAACTCTAGCTGTATCTTGATCTGGCTGTTCGGTCGATGAAAATCAATGGCGTTGTCAACGATTTTGTCCATCATCTGTTCAATGTGGATGTCTGATCCGGACACGATCGCGGGTTGATTGACACCGGTGAATACGAACAGTGGCGCATCACGACCGCGATTTAGATTGTCGACATAGCTCTTGAGTAACGCTTGGATATCGAACGGTTCACGTTCCTCGGATTGCAGTGCATCTTCCAGGTTAGATGCGTCGGCTAAGTTCTGTACGATCGCGCCGATTCGTTGTACTCCTCGTTGCGCGCTGGCAATACACTCGTCGCGTTCCGCTTTGGTCTCTGCTTCGCCTAAATTCTCCAGTGATGTACTAAGCGTATTGAGCGGGTTATTGATTTCATGACGCAAAGTACGTGGCATACGTTCCACAAAAATGCTATGTTCCTTCAGTCGTGTCAACATGTTGTCGATGGATCGAGCTAGATCACCTATTTCATCCCCTGACAGGACCTCTGATTCGAGAGATGTGCGTGTTAAACGCCCGTACTCATCGATCGCACCCGCAGCTTCGCGGCGCAATCGTCTGATGCGATAGGCGAGACGGGCAGAGTAACCGACAGTCACGATCAGTATGAATAAAAGCATGACACCTGATACAAACGCGATTTGACGTAAGGCGGATTGCTGGAATGAGAGAATCTGATTGATGTCTGACTCAATCGTGACCGCACCGAGGACTTCGTTTTGAGATCGGATCGGGTACGCTGCCATGATGGTCGGCGTGCCTTTATCCGAAAGATGACGAATCGCTGTCGGGTTACCAGTCAATGCGGCCTCGATTGCGCGACTGAGTCGCTCCTGCGAATCTTCGACCGATAGTTCGGTCCAGGTTTCTCCTAGGGTCAGCAGATGGACCAAGGGGCGAATGAACTGGAAGCCACTCAGTAATCCGGTCGAATCTGCGGAATCGCCGATCGCCAACGACGTGTCCGGATCACTTTCACCGCGAACCCGTTGTTGCTGGTCGTAAACGACAACTTTGGTGTCAACATACTCGAGACCTGCGATGAGGTCCATCGCTTCGACCGAGCGCAAAACAACCAAGTTCAGCTTCATTTCTGGCAATGATGCTGCTGTTTTTGTAACGGCACGTTGTTGACGTGAATCCATGTCGTCGACATCGACGAACGAAATGCTGAAATCGCGTCCGTGCGCCATTTTCGCGATGGGCATACGAAATTCGATTTGATAGCCTTCGTTACCTCGCGACAGATAGCCGATTACATCGTTAATTGGCGTCCAATCAAGGGGTGTGCGCCAATCACTCGCCATCAAATACCCGATCCCGAATCCCGGGGTGGAGAAGGTCAACGCAACGCGTGCTCGTTGTCCCTTATTGTCCGTAAATTCGAAACGAATATGGTCGGCTGTGTTGAGGCTCAGATCGGCCAAATTTCGATAGACGGCGATATCGTCCTTGATGTTTAGAAAGCCGTATAGCTCATTAACTTGCTCGCCAAGTGTCAATTCAAAAGAAGCATCCAATTCATCTTGAAAGCTGAATCGTCGGCTGCTCCTGAGTGCGGCTTCGTCCCAATCTGTAACCGAACCATCTATTCGAATTGATTCGTACAGAGGTACCGCATAGAGCGACTCATACTCGTCCAGTCTTACGGGTAGCTCATCGAATAAGTCGTCCCGTTCATTAAATAGAGCGGCAACGCCTCGAGCGATTAGCAATTGTGCGTTCTGCTGCCCCTGAATTAGGAGTCGTTCCATTTCAACCAACTGCACGTATGAAAGCCAGGGAACAACAAGTAATACAAGTCCAATGAGGAGGAGCTTGCTTACCAGACGAGGTCCGCGTATTTGACCTGTTAGCGCCATGGAAGGGTTCGGTCGCTAGCTGCTTGACCAGCGATAGCCAAGCCCATACTCGCTCTTGATAGCGGCGAATTTCGGGTCAACACTCTCAAATTTTTTGCGGATGTTCCGCATGTGGGTGTTAATCGTGTTCGTGGTCACGACGTTGTGCATGGTCGCTTCTTTGAGATTCTCATAACTCACCGCCGATCCAGGCGTTGCGACTAGCCGTGCGAGCATACGAAATTCGGTTCCGGAGAGGTTTATTTGCTCGTCATCCCAGGAGATCAGCAGGCTCTCGTTGTCGATCGTAAGTTTGCCGATAGTTTTAGATTGTGAAAGGTCAGGCTCCGGTTCGAGACGTGCTTCGTGGATGCGAATGAGTGATGAGATACGCGCAACAAGGTAGTCCAACGAAATCGGTTTGGGTAAATAATCCCAAGCGCCGAGTCGCAGTCCATTAATCTTGTCGTTCTCATTAATGCGTTCGGTAAGAAAGATGATTGGCAGCTTCGGGAATCTGGTTAACAAATCAGCACACAGATCGAATCCGCCATCTTCGTCGTCGCCGAGAATGATGTCGAGCACGGCGAGGTCCGGTTTTGTGGATTCAAGACCTTCTAACGCGGAGCGGCGATCCGTAAATTCGATTACGTCGTAACCTTTCTTCTCGATCGCGTTGCGATAGTTCTTGCGTTGGTCGATCTCGTCTTCGACGATTGCGATGGTATGAGGCATGAGGTGTAGTTGTTATTAGCTACGGGGGATTAGACCCGTGCAAGCGTATCAAAATTCCATGTACAGTAGTGCCAAAAAGTGTGGCGATGTGTGACATCGCAATGCGAATTACAGCTAAAAAGCGATGAATCAGTCTTTATCGCGTCTTGTGGCGGTTGTCGGGCCTGAGTCAACGGGCAAGACCACACTAGCGATGGAACTCGCACGGATCTACCATGGGGCTTGGTTACCCGAGTATGCGCGAGAGTTTCTAGCGGATACACAATACACTCAAGAGGAAGTGCATATTGTCGCGCGAGAGCAACTGAACCGGGAACGGGATTTCGTGCGTGCGAAACCTCAAATTGGCAGTCTCGACACGGACGGCGTGGTTTTACGAGTGTGGTTTAGCGAGCGATTCGGTCACGTCCCATCGTATATTGAGCGTCATCTCGAGCTCCAAGCCGCGCGAACTTACCTGCTCACTTTCCCAGATTTACCTTGGGTGTTTGATCCTCAACGAGAATCGAAGTCCGAACTAATGCGTTTGTTCAAGATCTACGAGCGGCTGCTTGCTGATCTGGGTTTTGATTACGCGGTCGTAAGAGGACATGGTGAAGCGCGGACAGTCTGTGCGGTCGATGCCCTTAAATTGTTGGATGGGAATTGAACGGAAACGACGCACACCAGTCGAGCTCACGATAGGTCGGTCGAAAGACGTTGAATCTCAATTGCCGTGTCGTGTTTTTGCTTAACGATGCCCTCATGTTCCGCACCGTGTCGTAGGCGATCTAACGCCCACGCATGTTCACGGACTTGATAGAGTATTCGTGTTCGGAGAACGTGTGCGGGATCAGCGTTTGAGTCGTACGCTTGGACGCACGTGTGGAAATCCACGTCAGAAAACTCGAGCCCGTAACACAATCCAACGACATCAAAAATAGGATCGTTGTCGCCTGCCGATTCCCAATCAAGCGTACAGAAGCCTGTTGCGGTCTTAATGACGTTCCAGTCGTTCAGCTCGTTGTGACAGCCGCAGACGCGCTGCGGCTTCCACTGCAAACTGCGATAGATAGATTCGAGCGTCTCAGGTAGTCTGAGACCTTCAAGAAATCTCTCGATGGCTGGTTCGGCTCGATAGGTTTGAATACCTTTCGGAATCTCGGCATGCAAGTCGTGCATGAAAGCCGCTGCTACCTTTGGTGTGATCGGTGAGTTCACGAGCAGTTCGCCTTCGACGAATACCGTAACCATATCACCGGAAGTACGGTCGTATGCAAGTAACGGCGGTGAGAGGGAATTCTCAAGATACATAAATTCACGGTCGGGTGCGGCCGACATAGGGTTCTTAAGACGCATAACTGCCTCAACCCCGTCGATTCTGAGGAGGAAATTCCGATTACTCCACCCGCCTTCGAAATATTTGAGCAATTCGACGTGTTGAGCGTTTGGCAGAAGTTCTCTCGCACGAGAGACTATGTCTGACGCGTCCTGCATATACAAGAAGTATCGGTTCGGTGAGTTCACAACTCATAATACTTGGCGGATGGAAGTCACCTTTACGCGATTTGTACGCGCACTTCGGAAAGCGAATATCCGCGTCTCGCCGGCGGAAACACTTGACGCGTTTGCGGTAGTCAGTCGCGTTGGAATATCGGATCGCGTATTTCTCAAGAATGCGCTGGGTCTGGCGTTGGCAAAGACGTTGCAAGAGAAACTGGCATTTGAGGATACGTTTGACCGGTTCTTTGAACAACTAGGATTTCGGGAACCGCCGAAACGCGCGATGCTCAGATCCTTTAACACGCATAGCCTAGATTTGGAGACGCAGAAACGCCTCGGTCAACCGTTAGCGGACGGCATTCGTCAGATGCTCGATGGGAATCGTGAGCTCTTAACTGAGATGATGCAGCATGCTGCCACGCAGCTGCGTGTAGACGCCATCGGATCATTGCGAGAAAAGCGCGTTTTTGAGTTGCAGATAGCAAACTCGATGGGCTTGCCGCGACTTGACGCGTATCTAAATGACGATCCAGATGCTGACGCGGCTCCACTCTTGCGTTACGTCAGGCAGTATGTTTACAAGGAAGTGAAGGATTACGTTGACGGTCAATATCGGCTTCACGTGGATCCGACTTCCAAACGCGCCATATTGGAAGCCGCCCTTTCGAGTCATTTGAATAGTCTCTCACCCGAGTATTACACAGAAGTCCGGCGCGTCGTTGAGCGTTTAGCCAGACAGTTGAGTAAAGCATATCGTCGACGTGCCAAGCGCACACAACGAGGCATACTCGAATATAAGCGCACGATTCGTCAGAACATGGCTTACGATGGCAATGTCTATGAACTACACTGGCGAAAGGTACGAAAAGAGCCTTCAACAGTTTATGTTCTTTGCGACGTCAGCAATTCTGTCGCAAGTGTGGCTCGATTCCTGCTGTTATTTCTCTATGAATTGGTCGACATCCTGCCGCGGGTTCGAGCGTTCGCATTCTCGAGTCAGCTTGGGGAAGTAACGGATGTTTTTCGTAACAAGGCATCAGAAGCTGCAATCGAAGAGGCATTGTTTGACTGGGGGAAAGGCAACACAGACTACGGTCGTGCATTCTTTGATTTTCGGCAGTTGGTCGGGAAGGATTTGAACAAGCGCGCGACGGTTATCGTGGTAGGCGATGCGCGATCGAATTTCTACGATCCGGGAGTTGGTGTGGTAGCAGAAATGTCGAAACGGGTTAAACAGCTGTTCTGGTTAAATCCGGAAGTACGGTCTCAATGGCGTGAAGGCGACTCAGAAATGACTCGTTTCGCGCCGTTTTGTACTGATGTGTTCCTGTGCAACCAACTTATGCACATCGAACGCTTTGCGGACCGACTCATGACTACGGTTCGTTAGTCAATTTACGCCGACTACTTCGCCTAAAGTTGGACCGATCTCGTCGTTGACAACCAGGTCAGCGACAACGTCCAAAGGTGTAGGGTCACGATTTAAGATGGCGAGTTGTGCACCGCTTCGTTTTGCGAGTTCTGGCAGACTCGCCGCCGGATAGACCTGCAAGGAAGAACCAATCACGATGAACAGATCACAGTGTTCACTTGCATAGACCGCGTACATCAACACGTCTTGTGGTAATGCTTGACCGAATGAGATGGTGGCGGTTTTTATGATGCCGCCGCATATCTCACACGGTTGCACTTCGCCTTCTGACCTGAACTGCTGTTCAAGATCGTCGAGTTCATATCGCTCATCGCACGTTAAACACTTAGCGAAATTGGCGTTTCCATGGAGTTCGAGAACTTTCTCATCTGCGATGCCTGAAGCTTGATGCAGGTTGTCGACGTTTTGCGTCACCACCACGCTCGCTTTACCAAGGTCCATCAGGTGTGCAATGGCTCGATGTCCCCGATTGGGTGTTGCTTTTGCCATGGTGTCCTGACCGTTGAATTTACGTTCCCAAGACTTCTTTCGTGTCTCGGCGGAACTCACAAATTCACTAAATTCAACAGGTTTGATTTTTGTCCACAGACCGGTTCCAGGACTACGGAAGTCAGGAATACCTGACTCTGTGCTTACACCGGCTCCCGTGAAAATCACAATGTTCTCAGCAGAATCGATCATTCCTCGAAGTGCCACAAGGCGTTCAGACCTAGTCATTGCTGGTCGTTCCAGTCGTTTGGTTTGTTACGTATGCAAGCACTCTATTGGCAAGTTCAGTAGCGGGAGTGTGTGTTGAGTCGACCGTAAGGTCATAGTCGAAGCACTCGTTCATGATGTCGCGTTGTGTGTCCGCAGTGCCCGGGAACCGACCTGGCCGTAAACTCTCTCGGCGCAGGAGTTCAGACCTATCGCAGATAACACGAACGAGAGTCGTTTGGAGATCAGTAAACGTCTCGACCAAATCCTGAGCAGCACGCGGGTGGTTTACGTAATGGTCGACGATTACGTGGTGCCTAGTACGCGCAAACGATGCGATCGCCTGGTGCATACCGTGCAACATAGTCAAGCCATGAGCACCTAGCTTGATGTAGGCTTTGAAAACGCCTTCATCAGGCTCTGCGATCACGTTTAATCCAGCGCATCCTGGTGAACCGTCAGGCGAGTTTAGGCCACGAAATCGATCGGGGAGGCCATCTCGAAACTGGTCGAACGCGAATAGTTGGTACGGTTCTTCAGCCGCTGATTGAATCGCCTTTGCTAGCGTAGTCTTTCCGGCACTCGACGTACCGTTTAGCACGATCACGTTCGCGCTCACACGACTTCCTCAAGCCACGAAGGGGTGTCGCTCCATTCATCGATGTAGCGCGTTCGGAAATCGGTCGGATCGTGACCCTGGGTACCAAGATGCTCTAAATTGATGGTTGCGAGAACGCAACCAGCGCGCACCGCATCCTGCCACGACGCTTTCAATAGGTGCGCGTGCACCAAACCGGCGCGAAAAGCGTCACCGCAACCAGTTGGATCAATGCGCTGACGTGGTCGTGCTGCGCGTTCATGGTGCCAAGAGTCGTTTAACTTAAACCGCACACCATCTGATCCTTGTGTCACTATCGTGAGATCCAGTCGTTCGTCCAAGTTCTTGACATACGTCTCAAAAATTTCGTGTTCGAAGCGATTAAAACATATCGTTGAAGATGCTTCGACGAGTGCCTCGCAATCATCAGGCTTAAAAGCCGTCGTGCATTGACCAGGGTCGCAAAGGAATGACAATTCTCGTTCCCGACATACGTTGGCGGCCGGGATCATGTATTCGGGTTCATCCGGCGCGATAACGACAAACTCGATCCGATCGGAAAGTGAATCGATTAATGCTTCCAAGTCCTCACGAAAACTCGCTTTAGGTTCGCCGGGATAGAACGCAGTGAATTGATTCTCCTCCGGATCTGTAAGGATCAGGGCGTGTGCGCTAAGCGAACCTTCACTCGACTTTATGAGACCACGTTGATCAATTCCGATTTCATTGAGATGACGCGCATAGTCAGAATCGATCTCGCCGCCGACCTCAGCAAATGGGATTGCGTGATGGCCTAATCGATGTAACGACACGGCGATGTTCATTGCGCACCCACCGAATCCCTTACGCATTCCGTTCAGCTGAATTGATAGGTTCAACGCCGATGGTGTCGGCAGCGTTGAGAACGCTTGAGGATACGACCCCACGAAATCCATGGCGTAGGTACCGACAACAAGGATGGTAGACATGTCGAACCTTACAAGACCGTTAGTATTGTGCCACGCACACGATTGAGACTTCTCCATTGTCTGGAATACAAGGCATCCTTGGCATCGTGGTCATCCTGCTGATCGCGTGGGGATTTAGTGAAAACAAAGGAGAGGTACGCTGGAAAACCGTCGCGCTGACCCTCGCGGCGCAAATTGTGCTTGCGTTGATTCTGCTCAAGGTGCCGTTTATCTACGAAGTACTTCAGGCACTCACCACGGTTTTCGCAGGGATTCAATCTGCGACGATGGAAGGGACTCGTTTCGTTTTCGGATTCCTAGGGTCTGACGCGAACGTTTTTCCGGAGGATTTCCCGTTCGTATTGAAGGACGGTTCCTACGTGCCGATGTTCGCATTCGTGATTCTGCCTCAGATTCTCGTGTTCAGTATTCTGGTTGCAGTGTTTTGGCATTGGGGAATCTTGCCGCGCGTCATTAAAGGCATTGCGTGGGTCATGCAACGAAGTCTGCACATTGGGGGGGCGGTCGGATTAGCGGCTGCGGCGAGTCTGTTTGTTGGAATGGTCGAGTCACCACTCGTTATCAGGGCGTACCTCAAATCACTATCGCGTTCCGAGTTCTTTATGGTGATCACTTGTGGCATGGCGACGGTCGCAGGCTCCATCATGGGTTTGTACGCCGCGATTCTCGGTGATGTGCTTGGCGATGCGATTGGCCACATCATCACTGCGTCGATGATCAACATCTTCGGTGCGATCTTGATCGCTCGCATCATGATTCCCGGCGACAAGATCACCGGTGTCGACGGACAGTACGGTAGATGCGATCACGACGGGTACGACGTTCGGGGTTCGATTAGTTGTCAACGTGGGTGCAATGTTGATTGCGCTCATTGCATTGGTGGCGTTGGTGAATCTGTTCCTTGGCTGGAGCGACACGTCGATACGCGAGTTGTTTGGGTGGACCGCTGCGGATGGATACGAGCCATTAACGCTTGCGACGATTCTCGGCTGGGTGTTCGCCCCTTTGGCATGGGTAATGGGAGTTGAGTGGCAAGACGCTGCGGCTGCGGGGAGTTTATT
>JAGWBO010000094.1:0-2382 GCA_021295855.1 Pseudomonadales bacterium
CTGTTCAGACACATCAACAATGTGTGTAGTGAATTCAGGATTTACATAAAGTGCCTGCTTGCCATTCTCATTGTGTGTCCTGATCACAGGGTGGATCGAATCGGGCACGTTCGGACCAAAACCCTTACCCGTGTGATTTGCGGACAGATTCAATAGCTGTTCCGCAGAAGGTAGATGTCGGCGATGCGACCGGCGTTGATCCTTCCGTGCTTGATCTAGGTATTCCCACGCAAGGTGCTGATTCGCGTAGCCTGTGTCTCCGCCAAACTTAGGGATGGTACGGGCATGAAGCATCGTAATCCAAGGCGGTGTGGGATGCCACGTCATATCTGAATGCCAGGAACCAAAGGCGCGATTCTTTGCGCGACCATCTCCAGCAAGCACCTGCACGTACGGATTACTGCGCTTCATCGCTGCGGGGTGAGTAAGTAAGTCACCCCATAGCATGCCGAATGCTTGTTGCTCTTCCTCGTGAAGATTTTGTTGGCTGACACACACCAGATGATGTTCGTCCCACGATAGTATCGTTAGCGTATATGAGATCGAGTCCGTCGACGCGAACACCCATGGCGGGTGAGAGTCGCTCGCACACTAAACTCTTCATAACGAACGAATAGACCTCGTTTGTTTCAAATCAACTTCGCCAATCCGAGCTTTATACCAAGCGAGGCCGAGCTAATCCATCGCTGCATGAATTTGCCCAATATGATTGCCTGCCTAATTTCGCGGCGTCGCTAATTAAAGGATTTCCATGGCTAATATCGCAGAAGACCCACGTATCGATCCAAGACTCAAGCAAATGTTGAGCGCGATGCCGAATATGCCCAATCCTGGCGACGCAGAGAATCGGGAACAACTCGTGGAGGAAGCGAATTCTCCTGAAGGTCTCGCTCGAATGGCGCAGACGGAAGCCCTATTCGAAGGTATGGATGCGGAACCGATTGCTCCACAAAGCGGTTTGACCGTGGAAAAACGAACTGCAGTATCAAAACCGGATGGTAATACGGTAAATCTGCAGATCATTAGACCGAATTCAGATGAGAAGCTGCCTTGCGTCTACTACATTCATGGCGGCGGCATGGCGTCGATGTCATGCTTCTACGGGAATTACCGTGCATGGGGAAAGATTATTGCGTCAAATGGTGTTGCCGTCGTCATGGTTGACTTTCGCAACTGTCTTACGCCGTCGTCCGTGCCGGAGATCGAACCGTACCCGGCAGGACTCAATGACTGCGTATCCGTGCTTCGTCAATTGCCAGACATGGCGAATGAGTTGAACATAGATCCAGACAATATCGTAGTAGCAGGCGAGAGTGGCGGGGGAAATCTGACGCTTGCAACAGGGTTGCGTCTTCTAAGAGATGGCGATATCGATCTCATTCAGGGTCTTTACGCATTGTGCCCATATATTGCTGGTCGATGGCCGCTCGAAGAAAATCCGTCCTCGATTGAAAACAATGGGATTTTGCTTGAATTACATAACAATCGTGGCCCAATGGCGTACGGTATCGATGAGCTTACGAACGAAAACCCGCTCGCTTGGCCTAGCTTCGCGAAGGAGTCAGATGTGAATGGATTGCCTGCCACGATGATCAGTGTGAATGAATGTGATCCGCTTCGCGACGAAGGCATCAATTTCTACCGTTTCCTTTTAAGCGCTGGTGTGCGTGCGTATTGTCGTCAGGTGATGGGTACTACTCACGCCGCCGAGATCTTCCCCGCGGCCTGTCCAGATATCGCACGCGAAACCGCTGTCAGTCTCGCAGCGTTTGCACGTGGTGAAACGCGTTAGTTTTTAATCAATTCGGAGGCTAAGCAGGACTCGCGCGACTCGTCAATCGGTTGCGCTCGCATTGACGGCCTCGTTTTTCGCGAAGGCACCGAGCGCGGACGCTTAGGCGCCTAAGCTGCACTCGGCGCATCTTTACACTAATTGCTATCAGTCGATTGCTTGCCTGCGGCATCTGCGTGTCGTCGCGCGTTTTCGCGGCGCAGTGTCTCGGCGCGCTCGAAGATCTCCATCTTCGCCAGTCGCAGACCGCTACCAGCGCCGGTCTCGGCGCCGAACTCCAGGTAGGTCTCGTTCTCTCGCGTATACGCCGGCCATTCGGGCAGGCCTTCGCCATTCGGGTTACCAGTACGGGCGAACTCCGTCCAGATGCTGGACATCAGATCGGATAGGGCGCGGTCGTCGTCGGTTGGGACGGCGTCGAACAGATCGACGTTGCCGAACACATAGCCGATTTCGGCGGCATGGAAGGCGCCGTATCGCTCGCGTTCAGCGATGGGAGGCGCCCAGGTGAACCAGTAGTGCCACGCATCGCTCGGTACCGTTTGCATGGCCCTCGCCCAGGTCCGCATAGGATAAGCGAAATACGCGTC
>JAGWBO010000094.1:2421-8200 GCA_021295855.1 Pseudomonadales bacterium
GGATCTCCTCGTTGGCTTCCCCGAGCGTCGCTACAACGAAAGCCTCGAAGCCAGCGGCGCCTTCGCCAAACGCAGGTGCTAGGTAGCTGAATAGCGCCGTTCCCTCGTCGGCGTTGGAACCGACAAGTACAGGAACATCCGCTTGTTCGCCAGCCTCGAAGATATCGGCCACATCCCGTGGAATGACCTCACCGTCGACTATGGCGAGCGCGCTGGAAAACGCGGGGTCTGACAGGAACGTTGCAAGGATGTGGTCAGCCGGAAGCGCCCGCAGCGCCGCTAGTGCGGTATCGCCTCCGTCGCCGGCGAGGGCCGCAGCAAACTTGGCCCCGACTGATTCAGCGGCGTCGGTGTAAGGGGTCGCAATGTCCCGCTGCGCCATCACACCAAACATTCCGCCGCTCTGGCCAATAGCGCGATGGAAGAGACCCCTCGCGAGCGGGGAGGCCTGCAGCAGGGACACGCTCATGGATCCGGCTGACTCGCCGAAGATGGTGACGTTGCCAGGATCGCCTCCGAACTGCGCTATGTTGTCCCGAACCCACTCGAGGGCGGCGATCTGATCGCGGATTCCTTGGTTGCCTGATACGTCGCTTTCGTTTTCTTCGCCTAGTTGCGGGAGCGCGAGAAAGCCAAAGGGTCCCAGGCGGTAGTTGATCGTTACAAGCACGACACCCTTCGAAGTGAGCAGTTCGCCGGGGTAGGCATCCCCCGAGCCGACCGTAAGGCCACCGCCGTGAATCCACACCATGACAGGTAAAGTCTCGCCGGGTTGGTCCGCACGCGTCCATCCTCGTCCATCGCCGCGACGGCGGTTGCACTATCGTAGAAGCCTCCCTGTGCACCCTGTTGAACGCAGCCCGGTCCCGGCGAGGTCGCGTCGCGCACCCCCGTCCAGGACTCGATCGCTTCAGGCGGTGCCCAGCGGCGTTCGCCGATGGGCGGCGCCGCATATGGGATACCGTGGTACTCCTTTAGGCCGTCTTGGTTGACGATGCCGCGCACCGCGCCACCGGTAACGGTCACTTCTGTATCGATCATCACGGGCTCCGGCGCGTCAACCTTCTCGGCGGGGCCGCAGCCGACCGGTGCAAGCCCAAGCGCGATGGCAGCGAACGCCGATACGGTGCGTCTCTGCATGGCTGATTCCTCTGTTGAAGCGATGAATGGTATCTGGCCTGCGCGATTCGCGAATGTCCTACAACGACAGGGGAGATCATCTGATTACACTCTGGTCGGCGACTGCATGCGATCTGCTGCGCGCCATTCTTACCGCGCTCAGAAGTGCCGCTGCGCCGGACCCGATCCTAAATCCCTGCTGGGAACGAAGGCGTCGCGAACCGACGAGAGGGTAGGTGGGATTAGGGCGGTTCGTCAAACCGTCGCATTTGCATTGACGGTCTTGTTTTTCGCTACGGTATCGTGCATGCCGTGCCACTCGTGCCACATGTTGCACATGGCATACTTGGACCGCTCCCATGGATTGTTCCCGCTTTCGAATTCCAACCACTCTCCGCGCTGGCCCCGGTCGGGATGATCCGTCACGCCGTTCACCATTTTGTCTGGTTGGCGCTTTTTATTCCGAAGGCGAAAAATGATGCTCTTCCGCGACTCCGTGCCGAATTCGTTACGCGTACCTGAATGAGGGATGTGATACATAGCGATGCATGCATCGCCTGGCTCCATGAGGATCTGTGTCGGCCGTGGCCACTTCTTGCCATCCGGAGTACTTTCCGAATCACCGTCGACGAATTTATCTCGAACTGCTTCGGGTAGATACACCAAGCCGCACCTATTGGGTGCATCGTGGTTCAATCGAGGCCAGCCGGGTCCTTCGACACCAAGGCGATTGTTGGTGTCCCGTTGCCAACGGAAAAACCCTTCGACTTCGTGGTGTGAGCCTCTAAGTAATGACGTCTGACCTCGACCCTCAACACTTTGATCATTCAGACATACGAACACAAACGCTGTAAAACTGCCTAAGCCTAGCGTCATGTCAGGGTCTTGGAACATCGGCACCATGTTGTGACCGATCACGTCGGGGCTGCGTCCAAGGTCACCATTCGGTCCCGATGCAATGTAACGTCTATAGATCTCATCGTCCGTGCCAGTTTGTACCTCCTGCGGTACTGCGATGGTCATACTCCCATCAACATGGGACTCGGACGCGAAATATGGCATGTCGCGTTCTCGATACCCGAGATTGTTGAATCGATCGCTGGGTTTGCCGACCGGACGAATACCAACTTGACAGACTTTCGGCGGATCGAAATAGCCCATCACGTCATGTACAACAGGCGTGATCGAAGACGCATTGACGAGATTCGTCAAGCTCGGGTCAGTACCCAGGATATTCGGTCGTTCAGTATTGTTGATGCAGTCAAGCGCGGCATCCACAAGACGATCCTCAACTGCGCCTTTGACGATCACATATCCATCGTCGTACAAAGATTGCTTTTGTTCTGCAGTTAACTTTCCGTGCATATCGCAGTTATCCAGTATCTAGTTGCGCAGTGTGACGCCAGCGAGCTCACCAGTGTGAACGCCATCAGTCATAAAGTGCTTGCCATTCACGATCGTGTGCTTGTAGCCGTACGCTTTCTGGACGTATCTTCCGGCGCCACTTGGAAAGTCATATTGAAAGCGAGGTACTTCCATACCTATTTGATCTAAGTCGATGACATTCAGATCGGCAAATGCACCTAACTCAATGCGTCCGCGGTTCTTGATTCCAAATAAGTCTGCGGTGTCCGAGGTCCAGCGACGAATCGCATCTTCGATCGGTAGAAGCTCGCGTTCTCTGACCCAGTAGGCTAGCAGCCATGTAGGTTGGCTCGCGTCCATGATTTGTCCGACATGTGCACCTGAATCTGCAAGTCCCATCGCGACCACTGGTCTCTTCATCATGTATTCGATCGGATCCAATCGTTGGTTAAGGAACGCGTAGTAGAAAACCACCTGACCATCAGTTTCTACGTTGAGATTAATAAACGCTTCAGCGACGGATTCGCCTCTTTCTCTCGAGATATGTCCTAACGAATCTTGGAGTTGCATGTCGTAGCGAACGCGTTTTGGCGTTAACACAAACAAGCGATCAAAATCGAGCGCAATATCGGCGTCGTCAACGCAATGAATTAGGCGTTCACGAACTGATGAGTCGCGCAACGAACTTAGTTTTGCGCCGAAATCCAATGACTGAAGGTCTTTCCAAGGCGCAAGCTGATCGAACATCGTGCGGTTGTGTAGGCTATACAGGCTTCCGATCGGTCGGGACGTTGTTTGAGGTCGCAGTCGCGCACCTTTTGAGTTTTCTTCTATTGCGAATTCGACAACAGATTGATAGAGAGTCTCACGACGCTCACTGTGCGCCAACCCAAACGTGACGTTGAGGTCATTTTCGCGCGAGAGCTGACCCATCCATGCCACTTCGTTACGAGTATTCGGTAACTCTGGCGCATCTCGCTCGCCAAGACGTGCAGCAGCTTCAAACACGCCGCGCTGATGTTTTCCTAAAACACGCCCGATCGCGAGCAACTCATCGGGTTGCGCATAGGTACCGGGTACCGGACGGCCATCAGGAACTCGATGAAGAAATGTGCGTGAGGTCGAAAACCCGAGTGCTCCTGAAGATATCGCTTCGTCAACGAGTTCGCACATGCGGTTAATGTCATCATTTGTTGCAGGTGTTTCATCCAGACTTCGCTCACCCATCGCCGCATACCGCACCGCGCAATGTCCGACCATACCACCGACATTGATCCCTTTCGGGAGGCGATCTAATGCCTCTAGGTACTCACCGTAGGTTTCCCAGTCCCAGGTCAAGCCTTCAAGAATGGACTCACGTGGGATGTCTTCGACTGACTCCATGAGTTCAGCTAAGTACTCTCGATCCTCGGGTTTGCATGGTGCGAACGTAACTCCACAGTTACCTAACACGACCGAGGTAATACCGTGATAGCAGGATGATGTACCGAGAGGGTCCCATCCGAATTGGGCGTCGAGATGGGTGTGGATGTCGACGAACCCCGGAGTAACTAAATTCCCGTCGGCATTGATTTCCTTAGTGCCAGGACTGCTCACGTCACCAATGGCGACGACTCGGTCGCCATCAATGGCGATGTCCCCCCGAAATGGTGGGCGGCCTAATCCGTCGACGATTTCACCGTTGCGCACTACTAGATCATGTGCCATATCGAAACCTCACTCATTTTTCAAGTTTGTGGAGTTATTTTGTCAACACTCATTGCGAAAAGATTCGTTCGATGGCCTTCGAGCCGACCTGAGAACAAGAAGCTTCGGTGGCGCGCGAGACGACTGTAGCCGGGTGACTATGTATAGCCATCTACGCCAAGAAGCTCGAGCACTTCCGGATCACCCGATGCGATCAGATCGCGCGTCAAACCGTTTTCGGGTGCTGGTCCGCCGTGCGGTGATTCGCGTAACCAACACGGCGTATACGCCAAGATCAACATGCGACGTTTACCGGATCGTGTCTCCAATGCTCGATGCCAGAGATTTGAGTGAATGATCACCATGCTACCTGCTGGAAGGCTAAACGTGTGTTCCCCAGGTAATTCTTGGTAGCGGAGTCGAGGAGGTTCTCGATCTAACCAGTGATGAGATCCTGGAATAACCGAAAGCGTGCCCGTTAATTCGTTCACATCGTCTAGATAAATCAGACAATCGATAGCGTGTGGACGAGAAAACCAAGGTGGTAACGGATTCGCTACAACGCGAAGATGCTGATGCCAATACGTGTCTTGTGGCTCCACACCAGCGAACGAAACTCGCGCAGATAACCCACGCAATCGCACGAGTGGACCCATCATAGCCCTGGCGACCGAAAGTGCTGGCGGCCAGGTAAGTAACTCGTGGAACGCAGAATCTTTGTCCAATAGATGGCGAAGAATGATGCCCCAGGAACGAGTTGGTAGTTCGTCATCCGAATTAGTTTGTCGGTGTTTGGACCACTCAGCGTCGGTTAGCCGGTCCAACGCACTGCGGAGCGATGTCAGCCAATCACCTTGAATCACGCTCTCGCGGATTAGAAATCCATCGCGGTCTAGCTTCATCAGCTCATCAGGCGACGCACATACCGAAATTTCCCTTTTCAGAGGATCGTCTCCGGTATGCTCCTTTAGTACACGAAAGCTGATGTTATGAGTGCTCACACGTTCATAATAGCACCACGTTTTCAGGTGGTCGCTTGAATCCTGATCGACGAATCCGAGAACGAGCTGATGTATACGAAAGGTAGTTTGATTTCTGAGTGTACCTCGTCACGCACAATCGATAGACGTATTTCTGTGTGCCTCAAAAAGAGGCTGACTCATGTTTTAAAACGAGGCGTTACGGGACTTTTAATTCACGCTTGTTTGTGCTTTCTACTCGTGTACTTCGGTTACGTATATGCTGGTGCATCGCAATCTGACGAAGCAATCGAATACTCTCATGGCTTGTCTTTGATACATGACCTAAAGTATGGACCCGATTTCTCACACTTCGAATACTTAAATCCGCATGCGCCAAAAGGTGGCGACCTTGTACTCTCGGCGGGCGGCACCATCAAGAATTTCACGTGGGTATTGGATGCGGTCGTCGAACCAGTGGAGGGGATCTGGCGCACATATGACCGCCTATTAATGCGATCTGCCGATGAACTCTCGGGTTTCTACGGATTACTTGCGCAAGGAATCGCACTTTCTGAAGACCGACGTACGCTATATCTGAGATTACATCCGGATGCTCGATGGCATGATGGCGTGCCGTTAACTGCATA
>JAGWBO010000001.1:0-456 GCA_021295855.1 Pseudomonadales bacterium
AGTGGCAATCCGCTCGTTTGCGAGGCACGCTGCAAGCGTCATCGTACCTCCCGTCAACGCTTTGCCTAAGCAGAGGACGTCTGGTGCAATGTCGACGTGGTCAACCGCGAACATCTCGCCGGTACGACCGAATCCGGTGGCAATTTCATCGAACACGAGCAGCAGATCGAACTCGTCGCAAAGTTGCCGCGCATGCTCGAGATACTCGGCAGAATAGAACCACATACCGCCCGCGCCTTGAACGATGGGTTCCAGCACAAGCGCCGCAATCTCGGCATGGTGGGTTTCGACCAGGCTTGTCAGGTTGTCCCGATCGTCGTTATTGAGCTCCTCGCCGAAGCGTGAAGTAGGGCGGGGCGCGAAAAAGTGCTTAGGCAATACGTTGGCGAATTTCTCATGCATGCCGGTGACCGGATCGCATACGCTCATCGCTCCGAACGTATCACCGTGATAGCC
>JAGWBO010000001.1:669-10773 GCA_021295855.1 Pseudomonadales bacterium
ATTCAGTTCAGGATGGTTGTACCCATGGATGGCGCACCACCAGGAGGACATGCCGTCGATCAATGAGCGCCCATCCTGTAATCGAATCATTACGCCGTCTGCGCTTACGGCTTCGTAACACGGCAGTGGATCGACCATCGATGTGTACGGATGCCACAAGTGCTCACGATCGAATTCGAGTACGTCTGTCACGTTAGGAGCGCTTTGATGTTCAGGTGTTTGGCGACCTCGTCTGCTGCGGGAGAAGCTAAATGCGGCACGATCCCAAGGAGCGGAGCGTCGATCCGCCGCATGAGTGTGCCGAGGTTTTCTTCAGCTACCGCCATCTCTGGTTGCGGAAAGTTGGCTATCCAGCCAGCCAATGTCAAACCAGCGGTTTTGATAGCTTGAACGGATAAGAGCGCGTGATTGATGCAACCCAACTTCATGCCAACAACAAGCACAACTTCTAGATTTAAACCTAACGCTAAGTCCTGAAACGTCTCGTACTCGTTGAGAGGAACGAACCACCCTCCGGCACCTTCAATAATTGCGATTTCCACTTCTTCGGGAAGACTGCGTTCGTAGTGAATTTTTAGCACGCGCGAGTTGATGGCAATGTTTGCTTTTTCTGCGGCGATGTGTGGTGCGATAGCTGGTTCTAGAGCAATCGGATTGACCGTTGCGTAGTCAAGTTCGACATTGCTCGCGAGCATAAGCTGACGCGCGTCGTCATTTACGAGCGCGCCGTCGATCGTCTCACAGCCCGCCGCGACTGGTTTTAGGCCGACGGTTCTAAAGCCGGCTTGAACAGCCGCACGAACCAACCCGGTAGCAACGACTGTTTTACCAATCTCGGTATCGGTACCGGTAATGAATAGGCGCTTCATCTAGGAATTAGCCTCGCTGAGAGCTTCCAACAATCTGTCGACGTCCGCTTCGGTATGTGCCGCGGTGAACGTGATTCTTAGGCGAGACGTGTTTACTGGCACGGTCGGCGGACGAATTGGTACAACAAAGCAACCTTGTTCCTCAAGTGAACGCGACACCTGCAGCGTCAGATCGGTACTACCGAGTAGCAACGGTTGAATAGGAGCACTAGATTTTGGTACTGGTAAGTTCAGCGCGCGGAGCCCTTCCTGAAATCGTTGAACCAGTGACTTCAATCGTGCGCGACGCCACGATTCGTTTTCGACGATTTCGAGACTGCGGGATGTCGCACATGCGAGCGCAGCGGGCATTGCGGTCGTAAAGATGTAGTTTCGTGAGCGTTGTATCAATGTCTCGATCAGTGCGTCTTCGCCCGCGACAAATGCACCTGCCGTTCCGAAAGACTTACCAAGCGTGCCAATTAATACGGGCACATCCTGCGTCGAATAACGCTTAGGATCAACCGTACCTTGGCCTCGCTCCCCGTACACGCCAATTCCGTGTGCATCGTCGATCTGAAGCCAGCTATCGGTTTGACGCGCGAGCGCAACCAGCTCGTCGAGTAGGCATTGATCGCCATCCATGCTGAACACGCCGTCGCTCACGATCAGTCGCCTACAAGGTCGTTCAGCCTGATCAGTAACTAGGCAGCGGAGTTGATCCAGGTCGCGATGTTCGAACCAATGGAAGTCTGCACGACTGATCCAACCACCGTCAAGAAGAGATGCGTGATTCAGTCGATCTTCAAAAACTTGGTCACCGATGGATAGCAGTGCATTGATGACGCCGACGTTTGCGGCGTAACCGCTTCCATAGAGTAACGCGCGAGGTCGACCTAAAAACGCAGCAAGTTCCTCTTCGAGCGCGCAGTGAGCGGCGGTATGACCTGAGATTAAGTGCGAAGCGCCGCTACCGGTTCCCCAAGTCTTTATCCCTGCCTGAAACGCCTCTGCGATTCGTGGATCGCTTGCAAGTCCTAGGTAATCGTTACTGCTGAAGTTGAGTAAGGTGCGCCCGTCGACATCGATTTCGCGACCTTGAGGGCTCTGCACGACACGACGCGTGCGGAATAACTGACGCTGACGTAGCGCATCAAGTTGTGACTCGAGGTCGTGAAAACCGTGTTTGTGCTTGCTCATATCCGGTTCACG
This sequence comes from Pseudomonadales bacterium, assembly GCA_021295855.1. Lineage (GTDB taxonomy): Bacteria > Pseudomonadota > Gammaproteobacteria > Pseudomonadales > Azotimanducaceae > Bin55. The sequence continues at coordinate 2,730 of JAGWBO010000001.1, forward strand.
TACATACGGGGAATCACAATCAAATCCACGAGATTGTTCGCGCTGATCTCACTCGTTGGGCTCGACGTGCGCATTCCATACTAGTGCAGCTAACGCCATCCGTAGAAAGCGCGAACGAGTTACCTGCTCAATCCGTAAACTTTACGCCGACGGGACGTGGCGCAGTCTGGTAGCGCACGTGACTGGGGGTCACGTGGTCGCCGGTTCAAGTCCGGCCGTCCCGACCACTTTCTCTGCTCTCAACGTGAATTCGTAGTCATCCGGATTGAGTTCACGCATCTGGTGCCAGAACTCAACGAGCGATCCTGGCCAGTTCTGCGTGACACGACCATTCGCATTCTTGTACCACGCGTTCACTTCCGACGCCCCCCACGCCATTTTCAGGCTTGACTCGTCGATTTTTTCGTTGTAACTCTCGAATGGATTTGGTTTACAGTCCATTGCGGTGTATCCATGCTTCAACATATGACGTAGGCACTTGGATACGTAGTGCATCTCGCATTCAGAAAAGAAGATGATGCTACCGTTCACGACGATGTTTGTATTCGGGCCGTATAGACAGAAGAAGTTGGGATAGTTTGGCATCGTGACGCCAAGATATGCGCGTGGATCTTCATTCCACATCTCGCGCAACTCGGTACCGTCGCGACCGTAAATACGCATTGGAAACAGGATCTTGCTCGCACTAAATCCGGTCCCATAAATGATGACGTCGAAATCAAATTGCTCACCCGTCGACGTCCGCAATCCGGTCTCATTTATGCATTCGATCTGGTCGTCGACAACACGTACGTGATCTTGTTTCAACGCTCGGTAATAGTGACCGTTGTCGATCAACATCCGTTTCGCCGCAGGTGGATACCAAGGTGTGAGCTTTTCGATTAAATCCGGTCGTCCCTTTAGATGGGTTTCGATGCCTCGTGTAAGGATTTCTCGCAGCTTTTGATTCGCCGGACTTACCGACTGAATGTTGTCATTCCACGAATCGTCGCATCGTGCGAAAGAGAGTAGTCCTTCACCCGAGGTCCAGAACATGTGGAAGCGAAACCATGATTGATAGTAGGGGACTTGGTTGAGCAGCCAATGCGTTTCATCGGTGATGTACTCGTGGTACACAGGATTCGTCGCGACCCAGGGCGGGGTTCGCATGAATACCTTTACATCTGCGGCTTCCTTCACGACTTCCGGCGTAAATTGAAATGCGGAGGCACCGGTACCGATGATGCCGACGCGTTTTCCTGCTAGCGGGACAGTGTGATCCCATTCAGCTGAATGGAACCAAGGTCCCTTGAAGTCTTCTATACCTTCGAGATCCGGCATTTTGGGCCGATTGAGTTGACCAGTTGCGGCGATTACCGCATTAGCGACGGTCGTTTCAACTCCGTTTGGTCCCTCAACCTCGATTTCCCAAGTTGACGTGCCTACATTGAAGCGCAGTTCTCGTACTTCCGTTTCGAAACGGGTATGTGCCCTCAGACCGTATTCATCTGCAGTCTCTTGAAAGTATCCCAGGAGCGCGTTCCGGTCAGAAAAGTGCTGGGGCCAATCCTTCGGTTTGAACGAGTATGAATAGACGTGATTCGGGCTATCGACTCGACATCCCGGATACCGGTTCTCGTACCAGGTTCCGCCTACATCAGCATTCTTCTCGAAAATCGTGAAGTCGACGCCCAACTCTTGCATTCGAATGCCAGCGAGCAAGCCAGACATACCGCCACCGATGATCGCAACATGGAAATTGCGCGTAACTGCCGGCTCTAGCGGAGGCTCTTCTGGTTTTGGCGCAATATTGAGTTCATCCAATGCGTAAGGGATGTACTCGTCAGTGAGTTCGACACCCGCAATGAAATTAATCATGTCGAGGAGTAGCGTTTCGTCGACGGGATGATCTTCGAACCCGTGGTCGCGACCGTGGATCAGCGTTTGTAGTGCCAAATCGTGTATTCGATTTTCTAGTTCTTCGGGATAACCCGGCGGCGTACCACCGATCGTCATTGGCGCCGGTTTGATGGATTTATCTAAAAGTGTCGAATCACCTGTAAGATGGACTAAGACGTTAATAAGCGATGGAAGATGAGCGTGCTTTAACGCACTCGCGATCTCCTCATCAGTCGCGTTGACCGCGCGGGACAGCTCCGACATAGAGGGGTGTAGGCACCAAAGGGGAATGGCGCCGCATTATAAAATTGCGCGCCGCTTGTGGCCTCGCGTGGATACTAGCTTCTACAGCAAGAATGCAGTCCACACAAAAAGCGCCATATCGATTTCAATGTACTTTTTTCCTCTATTCGCAGGAGCATTCCATGAGTGATTTTGATGGCAAAGTGGTCATCGTGACAGGCGCTGGAGGCGGTTTAGGTCGCTGTCATGCGTTGCAATTTGCCGAACGCGGTGCGAAGGTTGTTGTGAATGACCTTGGTGGTGGCGTGCACGGCGGTGGGTCAAGCGACATGGCGGATGCGGTAGTTGACGAGATTAAAGCGGCTGGCGGCGAAGCCGTACCCAACAAAGCGTCCGTTTCGAGCCGTGAAGGTGCTGCCAGCATTGTTGAGGATGCCGTGAAGGCGTTTGGAACCGTAGATATCGTCGTCAACAATGCCGGAATCCTTCGAGATAAGTCATTCAAGAACATGACGTTGGACGAGTTCGATCTCGTGATTGACGTTCACCTACGAGGGACAGCATACGTCACGAAGGCCGCGTGGCCGATCATGTATGAGAAGAACTGGGGACGCGTCGTGCTCACCAGTTCAACCTCAGGGATTTATGGTAATTTCGGACAAGCCAACTACGGTGCCGCGAAAATGGCGATGTTGGGTCTGATGAACGTACTAGCCATCGAAGGCGCGTCACACAACATCCGTGTGAACTGTCTGGCGCCGGGTGCCGCAACGCGCATGACGGCTAGCGTGCCAGGTTCGACCTTGGATGCTGACAATCCACCACCACAAATGGATCCAGCATTGGTCTCTCCCGCTGTACTTTACATGTGCAGCGAGAATGCGCCGTCAGCTGTAACAATTCATGCCTCAGGAGGACGTTTCTCACGCTCACAGACGTTCACTAACGAAGGGCTTCGCTTGGGCGAGGACGCGTCGTTTGAAACGCTTGCCGAAGCGCCGGAATCCGCACTCGATATGGGAAGTGCAGAACCGTTTGATCCGCTCAATCGGAAGCGAAGAAGCTAGCGCACCTTTCCCTGATAGCGACTAGGTTTGAAGAGCCCTATCTAGACGATGGATGGGGCTCTTTTTTGTTCGCACGATGAAGGGACTGTGTTGAATACGTCAATCTCACTTCACATTCGCGAACTCGGCATCTCACATATCGCATAGGACATGACTCAGTACGATCCTAGAAGTAGTGACGCGCGATTAATCGTCTATCTGGACATTAAGAGCCCTTATGCGTATCTGGCTAAAGATCCGACAAAACAGCTCGCGGGTGACTTCGACATCGATATAGATTGGCGCCCGTTGACGCTCAACATTCCTAGTTTTCTAGGCTCGGCGCGCGTGGACGATCGTGGTAAGGTCGTCGAGAGTGAAAGATCGCCACGACAGTGGAGCTCGGTACGTTATTCATACATGGATGCCAAGCGGTATGCGCGTATCCATGACATCAAGATCTACGGCCCTCGCAAGATCTGGGATACCCGTCTGATACATATCGGATTTCTTTACGTTAAGGAACGTTACGCCGATCAGCTCTTACCTTTCCTCGATCGGGTCTACGAACGATTTTGGTTGCGCGAACTGGATGTGGAGTCTCCCGACATCGTTCACGGGGTTCTTCGTGAAATCGGGATTCCGGATGAGGACTTTGACGCGTATGTTGAGGGAGAAGGCGGAGCATCTCACGATACGCTTCAAGCCGCACTACATCCTGCCGGGATATTTGGCGTGCCGTCTTATATCGTTGATGACGAACTCTTCTTCGGTCGCGAAAACCTGCCTTACATTCGCTGGATACTTGGCGGGCGAGAAGGACCACCCCCAGATATGGCTTATCAGCACTTCACATGATCGAGCTCGTATTAGATTTTGTCAGCCTGAATGCGTATCTTGCCCTCGGTCCCGCGAAACGACTTGCTGAAGAGCTCGACGTTGAGCTCAAACTAACGCCTTTGCGTTCCGAAAGTGATCTGAGTTTTCTGTCGCAACCATCTTCTGCTGATGACTTAGGACAGCGTCATCGTCGGATTCGCACTGACTATGCACAAGCTGATGTTTTGCGATACGCGGCTGTACAAGGACTGAATATCCAGATCGACGGTCGAAATCACGACTCCACCGTCGCATTGAAAGGCTTACTTGCTGCGAATGCAGAAGGTAGGGGTTTCGATTACGCGGGTACCGTGTTCGCGCAGTTCTGGGCGGGTGAATTAGCGATCGATGCAAACGATGCAATCGCAAGGGTGCTGGAGGACTTTGGGGTAGTGGATTTCGATGCGACAGACTCCCGTTGGGATCTTGATAGCGTCAAAGCACAAATGGACAAACGTGAGATCTACTCGGTGCCGACGTTTGACGTTGAGGGGGAGCGGTATCTCGGTCGTCAACATTTACCCATGATCCGATGGCAACTCGAAGGTTATCAAGGTCGCGGTCCAATTTAGTAAATTCACTATGAAAGTGCTCGATTCTGAGGCAAGACAGTTTCGAAGTTACTCGACAGGCACTAGAGCGTATTAGCACGGTAACAGCTTATTAATGGAGATCTATGTTGAACTCCGTTTTCTCGGTACGATATCGGAGTAGAACGTGGTTTTTCCCGCACTTTTGAAGTGTTACTTTTGGCGTATGGCGTGAGTATGTACCGAAAATACTCTCATCTTCTTACCTGATGCATTCATCCGCGGCTGTGGACCTCCGGAACGGTCGACCCGGTACGGGCGTGAAGAACGACCGCTCGGCGCCGCATCGCTTGACCGATTTGGTAACCTTGTCGCTCCATCGCAGACAACGCACGCAAGCGAGGCAACGGATGTCGGAAGGCTTGGTTGAGATCAGAGACTACACAATAGAAAGTTCCCAGTTTGACGGCTATCGGGAGTGGGCACGCACGTTGGCGGCCCCGTGGCTTTTGGACAATCTCGATGTAATCGACTTCTGGCTCGATGACGGCAGCGCGGCGGAGGTGACGGGTACTGCACCGCATGTCTCACCCAACGGTCAGGCCAATGTGTGCTGGATCATACGCTGGCCGGATCGGGCCACCCGCGACGAAGGGATGCGTCAATTGGGACGCAATTCCGAGTGGCAGGCGATCTGGGCCAAGCACCCATGTCCAGACGCCTATCTGCAGATGAACGTACGCTTCATGAGAGCAGCTCGCGACGCTTTCTGAAAACGTTTAACCCTGATCTAGCACGGCTTCAATTTCGATCGCAAGTTTGTGGGAACCAGATGACAATGATTTAGGTGTATGTCGTAGTTTGCGTGCTGAAATCTTGTTACATAATCGCTTTTCGCGTGCGAGCGAAAGTGCTGTTTCAGGCGCGAATTGAACGATATCCTCTCAATCGTTAGAACGGCTTCTGACGTCCCATCAACGTGTCATCCCAACGACGGTCTTGCAGAAAACGTAACGCCGTTGCATGACTGCTAGTTGTACCAATTCGAGTTAGCGCCTCAACTGCAACCGCGGGAACGTACCCGTTAGGATCTTGTAGAACCTGTTCCAATACCGCTTCGATCTTGTCGAGATCATTGTCGTAGTTAATACCGCTTAATAGCGCAAATGTTGCGTTCAACCTAACCTGGTCTTCGCCGGTCCAGCCGCGCATAACTTCAGCGTCCTGCCATTGAGGATTCGAAGTCGTTAACAGTCGTTGCATGTGTTCCAACGCGAAATCCATGCCTTCGCCAATAGACGCGATTGCGTCGAGCGTTTGTCGTACTACCTGCTGATGCGGATCGTCCAGAAGTTTGACGATTTCAGGCATAGCTACTCGAGCCGACGGTCCGATTTCGCCGAGCGCGAACACTGCATTGATGCGCACCCATGGGTCAGAGTTTTGTAGGAGTTCGGCCAATGGACCCACCGCGGGTTCGCCAGACGAAGCAAGCGCATAAGCGGCATCGTCAAATACGATCGCACGTTCATTCCAACGTCGTTCAGTTCCGATGACATGGTCCCTGGGGATCTTCTTGCCTTCTTTATTAACGGCTTTACGTCGTTCGTGCATGCCTTGGTTCGCCAAGCCGCGAAGTTGATCGATCAACGCTTGAATATCTGCATCTGTAACGGAGTGGTAGACACTGCGCATTCGTTGTTCTTCATCCAAGGAATTCAGCGCATCAATGTCGATACCACCATTGGTATGTTTACTTTCATCGCCACGCATCCAATGCCAGATGTATTGCCATGCCGGATCAAGGTCGACTTCCGTACGTGTGGATTCCGGTACTTGCCACTCCACGTCACGACTTTGCCATGTAGGGATGCGTGGGTAGTCGGTTCGTGTGAACACGATCTTGATCATGTAGCGTGCGTGGTCAGTGCGATTTGGCCAACCTGCATGAACCGTATCGAAATGTAGCAGCAAGAATGAGCCGGCTTTTACGTGGTCTGGTAATACCACACCAGTAGGTTCGTGCGGTTCACTGAAGAGGTAACTGCCGGCTTGATACCTTGTTGGACCCATGATTTCCGGCGTGTAGTGCGGGAAATAGAAGGCAATCAGGTACTTGGGTGTATGGTGCCGCGCGCGTGAAAGCGGACTTTGTGCATCCTGGTGCCATCCGGATCCAGCCATCGATCCCTTTCCCATCGCGGGTGCGTTGTGATCCGCTGCATAGTTGACGTCTTTGTCCTCGACCGGACGACTTGTATGGATCGCCCTGTGAGGATGGACGTAGTAGTTGGGTCCTAATAGGCTCGTGAGAGCGCCTCGGATATTCGGTGCGCGAAGGATTTGCCAAATCTCGGGTACACGAGATAGGACGTTGTTTCCTGCTGGAAACTCATTCTCGGTCGAGAAACGTAGCTTTTCATCGATCTTACTGTGAATCTCGGGATCGACATCTGGCTTGAACGCGAGACAGCCCTCGACGATAAATTGGCGTACTTGCTCATCGGTGAGGAGTTTCATGTTTCGATATTCAACCTAGAGATGTTGAGGGTGGTCGCGCTCACGTGAAGGCTAATGCGCTCTCAAAATCAGTATCGGTGCCTCGAAGTATGAGGTGTTTCACCTGAGTGTAAGCTGAAGATGAGACGCGAATCAAGTCGTTGAGAAAATCACGAGATGACTCTCGGATATCGGGTTCCCCGTCGACGATTGCATGAGCAAGTCCGAACTCAATCGCTTGTGAGCCGTTCATGATCTCGCCGAGGTATGCAACTCGTGAGACGACGGAAAGATTTGTGAGGCGCGGTAACTTGTAGGACCAACCTTCTGCGGCCCATAGTGCTCGATCGATGCGTGGATCGCCGTATCGAATGTCGGGTGTTACGACGCGAAAATCGCAAGACAGGCTGTAGTCATAACCGGAACCGAGCGCGATACCGTGCATTAACGCGACCGTAGGTTTAGAAAGGTGGTGGAGTCGACTACAGGATTGAAGTAGAACCGCGGGTCCACTGCCCATTTCGAGATCAACCTTGCGATGTCGGTGCGGATCCTCGCCTTCGTATGGTGTGGCAGAGAGGTCATCGCCGGAACAGAACCCGCGTCCGATTCCAGATAAGGCAATAACCTTGACGTTCGGGTCGTTTTCTGCGAGTTCGAATTGCGACATCAAGCGAAGATGCTGTGCATAGTCGATCGCATTGATTTTGGAAGGTCGATTGAGGATGAGGTGACGCACGCCATCTTCATCTTTAATCAGCAGAGGCTCGTCGCTCATGTACCTGAGAACTCCGGCTCGCGACGTTCACGCCACGCTTTGATGCCTTCGACCCGATCGTTGATGACATGGGTCTGACGAATTCCTAGCGAGTGGATCATCGCACTGTCGAAGTCCAAGTGTTGTTGACCTAACACCTGCATCTTGTGAACTTGGTAAGCGCGTGTGGCCATACGAGCGATTTGGTTCGA